>CALFEW010000865.1 GCA_937958365.1 uncultured Chloroflexota bacterium
CCATTGTGCAAGACCAGGTGGCGGAGATTTTGCGTGAGCAGGGTTTGCAAGCGGCTGGCGAGACCTGGCCGCCGGTGATGATGCACATGACTCCACTGCCGGCAATACTCATTGTTTCGCCACGAGACAAAATTGAGCGCCAGTACCAGCTTTCGCTGGCAGTGGGCCTGACCACGCCGCAAAAGGAAGCGATGGAAACGGCCGTCTACGACACCCTAGACCTCTCTGCTTTGGTGGTTCCCATTGGCGGGCTGGCCGTTTACCCGGCGATGATCATGGAAACCAGCAACCTCAACTGGCTGGCCGAAGTGACGGCCCATGAATGGACCCATCACTGGCTCATGCCCTACCCCATCAGCCTGAACTATACCAGCGATCCCCAGGTGCGGACGATCAATGAGACGGTGGCTTCCATTGTCGGCCAAGAAGTTGGCGAACAGGTGATTGCCCGGTTTTACCCGGAATTGGTCCCACCGCCGGTAGCGGAAACGGCCGTGCCCGCCGCGCCAGATCCTTCAGCCCCGCCACCCTTTGATTTTGCCGCCGAAATGGCCGCCACCCGTATTCAGGTTGACCAGTTGTTGGCGGATGGGAACGTGGACGAGGCAGAGGCGTATATGGAGGCGCGGCGGCAGTTTTTTGTGGAAAATGGGTACAGCATTCGCAAGCTCAACCAGGCGTATTTTGCCTTCTATGGCGCTTATGCCGACGAACCGGGCGCAACGGGCGCAGACCCCATTGGGCCCACACTGCTGGCTTTGCGTGAGGTTACGCCTTCGTTGAAAGATTTTCTGCAACTGGTGGCCGGGATTGGCAGTTTTGCGGATTTGCAGCGCGTGGCGGAGGAGGCGGGGGTAGAGGTAACGGCCGTTAACCCTTAAAAACGGCCGCTACAAACCTATTCCACCTCTTCGTCACCGGCGAGAAGCGTGCGCAAGACAATCATCAGGTGGTTGGCTTCCTGGAGGTATTCGCGGGGAGAGAGGGCGACGTAGGCTTCTAAATCGTGGAGGGCGTCCTGGTAACGGCCGTCTTGCTGCGCCAACAACGCCCGGTTAAACAGCGCCGGAGCCGCATAGATCGGATCTTCATCCACCAAAGCGTCAAAATCGGCCAGCGCTTCTTCCGTTCGTCCCAATTCCCGAAACAACAAAACCCCACGCTCCAAACGCACCCGCAAGAACGTGGGGTCAATCTCATAAGCCTTCGTGAAATAGCGCACCGCCGCCTCATGCTCACTGCGCATGGCGTTTTGGTTGCCAAAATAACGGTGCAGTCCGCCCCAGGTGTAAACCAGATAAGCCCAAAGGAAGCGCAGCATAGCGGTTTTCAGTGTTCAGTATGCAGTTTACAGTATCCAGTGTTCAATAAGCGCCTACTGAACACTGGATACTGAACACCGACTACTCTCTTCCACTCAGCCAGCGTTCTGCCTGCATTCCGGCGGCGACGCCCTGGCCCACAGAAGTACCAATTTGCCGATAAATGGCGTCCTGGATTTCGCCGGCGGCAAAAATGCCGGGCACGCTGGTGCGCATCAGCTCATCGGTGATGACGTAACCATGCTCATCCATCGCCACCTGCCCTTCCAGAAATTTGCTGTTAGGGTAATGACCGATGAAGATAAAAACGCCGTCAATCGGCAGTGTTTGGGTTGCGCCTGTTTTTAAGTTGCGTGTTTTCACAGCCTGGACAGAACCGTTGCCCTCGATTTGTTCTACGGCCGTATCCCACACAAAAGACATTTTCTCGTTGGCAAAGGCGCGTTTTTGCAGCGCCGGACCGGCGCGGAATTCATCGCGCCGGTGGATAACCTGCACCGAATTGGCGAATTTGGTCAGGAACAGCCCTTCTTCCAGAGCGCTGTCGCCGCCACCCACGACGATCACCTCTTTGCCGCGAAAGAAAAAGCCATCGCACGTGCCACAGTAACTGACACCCCGGCCGATAAATTCCTCTTCGCCCGGCACACCCAAACGGCGCGGCGAAGCCCCGGCCGTAACGATGACAACGTCGGCCAGGTACTCTTTGCCGTATGTTTTCACATAAAACGGAGAGCCTTTGGTGAAATCAACGGCAACGACTTCATCGTATTCCAGGCGTGCGCCAAAATGCTCGGCCTGCTTTTGCATGACTTCAACAAGTTCCGGGCCGGTAGGCGTGCGCTCGGCAGACCAAAAACCGGGGTAGTTTTCTACTTCGGAGGTGATGGCGATTTGGCCGCCAATTTGAGCGCCGGCGATGACTAATGGGTTCAGTTGGGCGCGACCGGTGTAGATGGCAGCCGTCAGGCCGGCCGGCCCAGAGCCAATGATAATGACACGTTGCCTTTCCATGGTTTATCCCTTTTCAAATGGAGGCCGCCGAATGCCGGTGAAGCACGCGACGGCCGTTTGGTTTATCAATAGTTTTGTTTGACTACGCCTATTAGACGCGCAAACCAGTCTCTGTCTTACGCCAGATTGTAACGTGAGGTTGGGGGCCATACAACCTGGAAAACAAAAGGCGGCCTGTTGCCAGGCCGCCTTTCGCTTTCTGTTTTTGCGCAATGGCTGTGTCGAATTAACTCTGGGAAGTGA
Source organism: uncultured Chloroflexota bacterium (assembly GCA_937958365.1). GTDB lineage: Bacteria > Chloroflexota > Anaerolineae > Promineifilales > Promineifilaceae > Leptovillus. Next base: position 2,580 of record CALFEW010000865.1, read on the forward strand.
ATACCACGCTGTTATCGGTGCCATGTTCATTGGCCCAATAGGCGTCGGCGGCTTCGTCGTTGGCCCAGGCGTCACCGTCCACACGATAGCGGAACTGGTATTGACCATCTTTCGCCAGGCGGACTTTGACCCGGAAAACGCCGTCTTTGGTTTTTTTCATAGCGGTGGGTTCCCAATTGGCTGCGTCATAGTACAAGGCCACTTCGTTAGCTTCGGGGGCCGAAAACTCGAATGTGACTTCGCATTCGTCGTTGGATTTAAAGAATTTTTTCTTAAGCATGACTTAACTCCTTCAACTCGAACTAACTTTTTCAACAATTAAACAGTGCCACTCCAGAAATCGCTCTGGTGGACAAAACAGCGTGGGATTATAACGGCCGTTTTCCAACCGTCAAATACACCGGTTCACCCTTATTCGGGCAAATAAAGCGAAGGAGAGCCAACCCCATTACGGTCTGGTGGGCCGCCAGGCAGGCATCGGAGGTCAAAAACGTTGGGTAAAGCGTGAATTTGGTGCAATATGCGCACCAATTGACGGGGTTGCAGCACTTCCAGCGTCAAAATAATCTGCAATTCACCACCGCGCCGGGGTGGCGTATAAATGTAAGCAATATTAATTTGCTCATCTTCCATTAATTGAGAAATCTCAAATAACAGACCAGGACGATCATAAACGTCCACCTGGACGGTAACTTCGTGGGCTTCGCGGGTTGTTTCGCCCCAACCCAGTTTCAGCGTACGGCCGCGTTCCGGGCGCAGCAAATGACAGCGCTTCTTATGCACGGTAATGCCGCCATCCTTGCGCATAAAACCCAAAATCTGGTCGCGGGGACGCGGCTGGCAGGTGCCGCACAGGCTTAGCCGACGGGTAGGCGACTTCGTAATGACCACTTCTTCGCCAGAATCGGTGCTGATAACGTTATCCAGAGCGCGGGCCGGGCCTGTGTCCCATTTGTATTCCAGAACGTGGGTGGCAACGGCCGTAGGCAATACCTCCGCCCGCCCCACCGCATAATACAACTGCTGCGCCTCTTCATACCCAAAAGATTCCGCGATTTCCTCATGTGGGAAATCGGGAAAACCCAAAATGTCCAACTCCGTCTGGACCAACGCTTTGCCTTCGGCGACAGCGCGGTGCGTCGGCAAACGCCGGAACCAGCGCCGCGCATGAGAACGCGCATAATTGGTAGCGATATACCCCAAATCATCGTCCAGCCAGGCGCGCTGCGGCTGCGCCTTTACCTTCTTGACAATCCGCACCTGATCGCCATCTTTCAAAGGCTTATTCAGCGGGTAAAACACGTCATTCACGTAAGCCGCGTGCGCCTGATTTCCTAATCCGGTGTGAATAGCATACGCAAAATCAATAATCGTCGCGCCCTGCCCTAATTCCACAATATCGCCACGCGGCGTATACACCCGAATTTGCTTGCGGAAAACATCTTCCACCACGCCTTTCACGCCCGCTCCGGGATTAAGCGGTTCCAGGTTAATATTTTCGCTGATATTCTCAAAGAATGATTCGATGCGGTCAGCGATGCCTTTCGACCATAACGGCGTGCCGGCATACAACCAGCGGCCCAACACCCCAATCTCTGACACCTTGTCCATGGCAACCGTGCGAATACGCAGTTTGACGGCCTGCCCATTGGCATGAACCACCGTCGTATGCAGCGAACGGTAGAGATTGTCCAACGGCACGGCGATGTAATCGTCGAATGTGCCGGGAACCGGCCGCCAGATTTGGTGCAGATGGCCCAGCGCCAGATAACACTCATGCCACTCATTCACCAACACCACCAGGCGGATGGTTCGGTCAATATCATCATACGAAGAACCGCTGTTGGTCAGGTCCTGATACAACGTGTAGATGTTTTCTGGCGCCAACAAAACGTTTCGCACATCAATCTCTGCCTGAAGCAAACAGTCGAAAATTTGCCCGCTGAGCAGTTGGTACATTTCCTGCTGCTCATGCTCCAATTCTTCGCGCCGCCGTTTGATGATGTTGTAAGCTTTGTTGTGCAGCACTTCCAGCGACAATGCTTCCAGTTCGTTTTTTAGCTTCCACAAACCCAGGCGATTAGCCAATGGCGCATAAACGGCCAGCGTTTCTTCCGCCTTTTGCCGCTGCTTATGTGGGGGCATGGCTTTGATGGTGCGCATGTTATGTAAACGGTCGAAGAGTTTGATAACGACCGTGCGCACATCTTCGGTCATGGCCGAAAAAAGCTTGTGGAGGGTTTTGTCCTGAATTTCCTGTGGCGGAAGTCTTTTCCCTTTAGCGATGCCTTCAATGACATCTTTCAGTTTGGTGACGCCATCCACCAATCGCGCCACTTCCGGGCTGAACATGGCCTCGATTTCTTCGATGGAAACGCGGGTATCTTCGGCGATGTCGTGCAGCAGAGCGGCTTCTAGAGCCGGCGCATCCAAATGGTACTGGGAAAGGTAGTAGGCAACGGTGAGCGGGTGAGTAAAAAAAAGCTCCCCGGATTTACGGCGTTGGTCTCCGTGTTCCCGGCGAGCAAGGTTAAATGCCTCTTGGACCCTCAGGCGATCTTCTACACTCAGGTAAGTGTTGATCTGGTCAAAGAACTTTGTCGCGTCAGTCGTCGTATGATGCGTTTGCAGCAACATAGCCCTGTATGATAATGGAAATCTTGGAAAAGCAAAACCCGCCTGGTCTTGGGTCTACTTTCTGTTTAGGAAATGATTGTTAATTGGTAAGTTAGCTGGTTGGTTTATGCCACCAACCAGCTAACCTACAGGCTTTCGCATTTACGAGAAGTGTGGTTTTTAATCGGCCGTTTCAGCCTTGAAGTCTGCGAAACGATAACCAACGCTGCGTTCTGTGAGGATGTATTGGGGATTTGCCGGGTCTTTTTCTATTTTTTTGCGCAGGTAGTTTATGTAAAGTCTGAGGTAGTGGGTCTCATCTCGATATTCATACCCCCACACTTTAGCCAATAGCGTTTCGTGTGGCACGACCCAGCCGGCATTTTGAATGAGTTGGCTGAGCAGGCGGTATTCGGTGGGGCGCAAATCAATGCGCTCGTCGTCAACGATGACCTGGTGCCGGTTGAAATCAATGGAGAGGTGATCATCAATGCGCAGGATGGTGCGCGGGGCCGGGGCCGGCCATTCTGCCCGCCGCATGACAGCGCTGACGCGGCTGTTGAGTTCGCGCGGGCTAAAAGGCTTGGTGATATAGTCGTCTGCGCCCAGGCCGAGACCGTGAATTTTGTCTTCTTCGTCACTTTTGACGGTTAACAAAATTACGGGGACGGTGGAGATCTCGCGCAGGAGGCGCAAGGTCTCGAATCCGTCCATTTCCGGCATCATCACGTCCATGACGATGAGGTCTGGGGAGTATTTGCGGATTTGTTCCAGCGCCTTAAGTCCATTTTCGGCTTCGACGACCTGGTAGCCTTCCAGCTCCATATTCATGCGGATGAAGCGCCGCATCCGGGCTTCGTCGTCTACAATGAGAATAAGGCGAGGAGCGTTTCTATCCAGGGTGGAAGGAATTTGTTCGACCATTATTCACGCACAAAACCAACAACTTCGCTAACGTCGGCGGAGGGTAGGACCTGGATGAAGTTAATTCGGTGCATGGGGAAGATGACGGTGGTGACGTCTTCATCCAGGTAGTGGATATCCATGCCATCGCGGCGACGTGGGTTGTAAATCTGAACAAGTGTGTCATGACCCGTGGGCAAATCTTCTACTTCACAAACGATAGGGTCTTCATTGGCTACGTGGACAATTACAGAAATCATGAGTTTCACCAAGTTGTAGTCTGGCTGTGGGAGACTACGTCGTTAATCAAAAAATATGTGTATGAGTAAATCGCCAAAACGAATCTCGTCACCGCTGCGAAGGGGATACGGCCGTTTCGCTGGCAAACGATAGTTATTTAACAAAGTACCATTGGTGCTTTCCAAATCCATCAACACCAGGCCATGATTCGACCATTGGATGGTGGCGTGCAATCGGGAAACCCCCAGTTCGGCCCCGTTTTCCTCGGACAGGTCTAATTCAGGGAAATCATCCGTTTCTGACCCGCCGCGCCCGATGCGAATTTGCCCGGACAGCGCCACAACATGCCGATGGCGGCTGTGGGGGATAACGAAGGTGATTTTTTTGTGGTTGGCGCTGCTCTCCAACTTGAAGTTTTCGGTGGGCGGCGGCGGCGGCCGGTGGCTGTAATCGGAAAAGGGTAAAACGTCGGTGGCTTTACGGCCGTCTTCCATCAAAAAACGGCCGCATTCACTACAGAACAACGCGCCCTCATACTGGGTTGCTCCACATTCTTTACATTGAATCATCGCTATCTATTCTTGCCGTTTCGCCAATCAGGGCGCGAGTACCATATTTTAGCCGCTTCCATCCCTCTGCCGTCAACGAGCCGACTGTGGACAGACGTTCTGTCTCGGCATGGGCTTGCTGGGCGAGCTTGATTTCGCCCGCTTCCAGCAAGCGTGTGGTCAGGTGACGCAGGCGCGTGGCGGCTACGCCCACGTTGCCCGCTTCAATCTCCTCCCACACTTTTTCGTTCATACGGTACATATTCAGCATCCGCACCGCCTTGACCAGGTCTTTGGGCGGCGTCATTTCCAACGGATTGGCAGTTACAATAATTTGCACCTGGCTCTTAAATGTTTGATCTTTTACGTTGCGCTCAGGTATATCGGCCGTTATCTCCAGCGGAATCATAATACGCGCTTCGCGTTGTTGTGGTTGTAAGGACATTTCCAGCAAAAAAGACAAAGCGCCTTTACCTTCAATGTTGCCCAACTTAATTTCCGGGCCGACTGATTCAAGCGGTTGGGCGAAAGGCAGCAGCTTAAAGCCATATTGCAGCGTGAGATGTGGTGGAAACTCTTTCTTCAGGCGTAAATTTCGCGCATGAATTAATCCCAGGCCTTGAATACGCTGCTGCAAATAGGTGATGATTTGCGTGGGTTCCTCAATAAACGCAGACTGTCCACCGGAAAACGTGACCAGGCGATCCAGAAAGGCATCGTTCCATTCGTCGCCAATGCCAAAGGCAGTCACGCCAATCTGCTGCGCTGCTGCACGCGAACATAATTCGATGCATTCTTTGGCGTCGCCATAGGTATGCCCGTCTGTTAGCAAAATCAGGTGATTGTTGTATTGATTTAGCGACGTTTGCTGCAATTGTTCCAGGCCAAGGGAGAGGCCATGGAATATTTCTGTGCCACCGGAAGCCCGAATGCTGCGAATGTGCGAAATGATGAAATTTCTATTGGTGATGTGGGTTGGCGATTGGACCACATCGGCCCGGTCGCTAAAAGAAACGATAGAAAGGACATCCTCAGGCGCAAGTTTTTCGACAACGAGTTCAACGGCCGTTTTAAGGAAATCCAACCGTTCCCCTTGCATAGACGTACTACGGTCTAAAACCAGACAGAGGTTCAACGGCCGTCGCAGTTTTGCTGTTTGTTGCGGCGGGTTTACTTCCAGGAGAAGGTAAAATATTTGCGGCGAATTGGCGATGGGAAGTTTAGAGCGGCTCACCTGGACATTGATGACCAATGGCGCGGGCGACATCTCGGCCATTAAAGAGTCATATGTCGCCCGGCGATCCGGATCATTTAAGACTTCATAGGCCTGGAGTAGTTGTTGGTATTGGGCATTGCCGGTAGCGTCATGCGGGAATCGGGCGACCAGCGTCGCAAACGCCTGCCGAATAGCCTCAGGTGAGGCATCTGGGAGTATGCCCAGTGTCGAATAATAAGTGCTTTCGCCACTCATTCAGATTGCAATTTTATAATTCGAAGTCAACCAGAACGGCCGTTATATTGTCAAAACCGCCCATATCCATTGCCGCCCGAAACAGCGCGTCGGCCATCTCGTCCAGGGTAATTTCTCGCTCCAAAATGTCGCGCATCTCTGCCTCAGACACAAAGCCAGACAACCCATCACTGCACATCAGCAATTTGCCCGATTTAGGCAACAGCCGCATATACGTATCCACCTCAACTTCGTCCGCCTGCCCCACCGCCCGCAGCAAGATATGCCCATAACGGTAAAACGTCGCTTCTTCGGCCGTTAATTGGCCTACGTCTTGCAACCGCTGCACCAGGGAGTGATCGTTTGTAATCGGCTCGAACTTGCCATTTGCCAGCAAATACAACCGGCTGTCGCCCACGTGGGCCACGTGCAAACGCCGTCCCAATACCAGCGCCACTGTCAACGTCGTGCCGCTGTCCATCTCCGGATCATGCTCAAATACCGCCCGGTTGGCTTTCTGCACCGCCTGCTCCAACACTTCTTGGATAGGCGCTTTAAAACTTTTGTCGTCATCTTGCAGCATGGGCAAGTAAATGTTGTTGATGATGTGGGTTGCGGCCGTGCGCGAAGCAATTTTGCTGGCGACGTGTCCGTCAGAATGGCCGCCCATGCCGTCGGCCACAATGTATAGACCAAAAGGCAAAACGGCAAAATGACCGCCCACTTCAGAGACCAACGTCAGGCTAGAATCCTCATTCCGGTCTCGTCTGGCGCCCACGTGGCACCGCTTCGCCACGCGCATGTGTGGCTCATCGTCCAGCAAAGGTTCCGTCACTTTGCTGATAATCGGCCGCGTTTTGGCCGGTTCGCCGCGACCCACGTCTACAAATGGGTTTTTAGTCAGCGGCGTCGTCTCCGGCACAACAATTTCATCTTCTGCCTCTTCGAGATCTTCTTCGTCAGGCAAAACCGACTCGCCCGTCAAATTTAGTTCTTCACCAGGCACGACATCTGGGGTTTCATCCGTATGTTCTTCTTCAGGTTCGTCCAAAGTCGTTGACTTTTCCATTATCTTAGCACCATGTTTGTCCTGTGATTACGCGGGCAGCGCATACAATTGATGGTTGGTTGAACCGATATAAACGATTCCGTTATCAATTGTTGGCGAAGAAATGACAGGTTTGCCGGTATCATACCGCCAACGCAATTCGCCTCGCTTGCAAGAAACGCTGTAAATATGACCATCCGTGGAGCCAAAGTAAACCGCGTCTTGCCAGATCGCTGGTGATGAATTGACCTGCCCGTTGGTATCATACGTCCAGAGTTGACGGCCAGAGTTCATGTCAATCGCATAAAGACTGCCATCCGAAGAGCCAATGTACACCACGCCATCGTGAACGACCGGCGAAGAGATAACTGGCCGGCGGGTGCGAAACCGCCATACAGCCCAACCGGTAGCCGCATCCAAAGCGTAAACCGTGGCGTCTAAAGAACCCACAAACACAATCTCTTCCGCAAACGTGGGGGAAGACGTTACCGCGCGGCGAGCCTGCGCCTGCCACTTGGTTTTGCCGCTGGAGAGTTCCAGGCAGTAGATGTAGCCACCTTCTGTGCCAAAAAATACCCGCTCGTCATCTACGTAAGGGGAAGAGCGGATGGCGCTGAAAGCGTTGGCTTTCCAGGCGGAACGGCCGTGTTTCACATTCAGCGCATACAGGTGTCCATCGTCCGACCCGAAAAACACATGTTCAAACCGGGCCGTCGGCGAAGAATAGACGGATCCATTGGTTTCAAAGTGCCAGATTTTGCGCCCGTTGCGCAGGTCCAGGGCATACATGATGGTATCCGACGAGCCGATAAACACGATGTCTTCGTAGACGCACGGAGAAGCGCCAACGCCATCAGCCGTGGGATATTTCCAGACAAACTCGCCATCTTCCTTATTAATGGCATACAAGTTGTTGTCGTACACGCTAACGAGAATGCGGGTTTCGGTAACGGCCGCTTTGGAACGAATCTCGTCTTCGCACTTAAACACCCATAATGGCTGTACCTGGCTGGCGGTAACGGGTTTTGTGGCTGGTCTGGGAACGGCCGTTTCTACTTTAACCGCCTGCCCCCCAGAAGCCACCGGACCCACCGGCGCAGCTT
>CALFEW010000866.1 GCA_937958365.1 uncultured Chloroflexota bacterium
GTCAGCGCCGCATCCCGCTGGCGGTTGCCGATGATGGTACTGACGTGAGGCACAACCATCGCCCGCGGATTGGCGCGAAGCTGCCGCGCCACTTCGCCCACTTCGCCCGCTTCGGCGGGCAGTTCCGGCACAGCGGCGTCGGAAAGACGGCCGTTTGCCAATGCCTCCAGCAGCGCCGCCTCGTCCACCAAATCCGTATGGCCGGGGTTGATCAGGCTGGCCGATGGTTTCATCAGCGCCAGTTCCTCCGCGCCAATGATGGCGTCGGTTTCCGCTTTGAAGGGGACGTGCAGGCTGACAAAATCAGATTCTTGCAGCAGAGCCACCAGGTCGGTGGCTTCCACCCCGGCGGAAAGGGCCAGTTCCGGCGTCAGGCGCGGCTGGTTGACCAGGACACGCATGTCGAAAGCGCGGGCGCGGCGGGCCACTTCGCTGCCCACCCGCCCAAAGCCAATCAGCCCCAGCGTTTTACCGGCCAGACGGCCGTCGGCGAAACGATACGCCAGCGTTAACATCCACGACAACACGTTTTCAGCGATGGCCACCGAACTGCTGCTGGGCACGTTGACCACCTGAATGCCCATGCTGCGCGCCGTACTCACGTCTATGTTGTCCAGCCGCGAGCCGGAACAGCCGATGACGCGCAAATTATAACCCTGCTCGATGACGTGTTCCGTCAGCCGCGTTTCTTGCCCGACGACGATGGCCTGGTAGCCGCCGATGATCGGCAGCAGGACGTCGTCGTCGAGGCCGGGGCGCACGTCTACCACGGCCGTTTTCGCCAGAAGCTCCATGCCTGCCGCGTCCAACGGATCGCACACCAGCACACGCGGCCGTTGTTGCGCTTTGGCCGCCGGTCGCCGGAAGGTGGAACTTTGCACCGCCGCAAGCTCCGGTCGCGGCGCGCTTTCGCCCCACAGCCGGGCGGCCACCGCCGGAATGTCGGCGTTGCCGCCGCTGAGGATGATACCGACGCGCTGGCCGGGCAGCGGATACTGGCCGGTGAACAGTGGGGCCAGGGCCACCGCGGAGCTGGGTTCCACCAGCAGTTTCAGCCGCGTCCACAAAAATTCCAGGGTCGCCAGGATGTCGGCTTCGGAAACGGCCGTCATGTCGGCCACATAGCGGCGCATGATGGGCAAATTGCGCTCGCCGATGAAGCGGGTGCGCAGCCCATCGGCGATGGTGTCCGGGGCGTCTTCCAGGGTGACGATGCGGTTTTCGCGCCAGGAGCGGTTGGCGTCCGCGCCGGCCTGCGGCTCCACGCCTACCACGCGGCAGCCGGGCGCTTGCGCCGCTGCCGCCAGCGCCGAGCCGCTGATCAACCCGCCGCCGCCGACCGGCACAAACAGGGCGTCCAACGGCCCCACTTCCTGGAACAGTTCCCAGGCGGCCGTGCCTTGCCCGGCGATGATCTGGTCGTTGTCGTAGGGGTGGATGAGGGTGTAGCCATGTTGGGCGATGAGGTCGGCGGTGACTTGTTCGCGGGTAACGGCCGTACACGTCACAATTTCCGCGCCGTAAGCGGCCGTGGCCGCTTTTTTAATCGCCGGGGCATTGTCCGGCATCACGATGACGGCTTTGACGCCCAGCAGTTTGGCCGCCAGGGCCAGCCCCTGTGCGTGGTTGCCGCTGGAATGGGTGATCACCCCGGCCGCTTTTTCCGCCTCATTTAGCTGGCTGACGGCGTTGTACGCGCCGCGAAACTTAAACGCGCCAACGCGCTGAAAATTCTCGCACTTCAAATACACTTCGCAGCCCGTCCGCTCGTTGAGCGTGCGCGAGGTCATCACCGGAGTCTGCTTCACAATGCCGGCCAATCGGGCGACGGCGGCGCTTACGTCTGGGGTGTGGTTCATGGGAATTCCCGTTATCCGTGGTCCGTTATCCGTAAACCGTGGTCGGTAGTTCGTCATCCGTTACGGCTTACGGCTTACGCCAAAGACTTCTTCATTTCAATGCGGCGAAAGGCTTCAAAATAACCGGCAGCCTTGAAACCTTCCCAAATGTCATCCTCCAGCAGGTTTTCGGTGATGGTGTCTTGCCGTTTGTGGCGCTGGTGGAGAATGTGCAAAATCGCGGCCGCAACGTCAGTTGGATCGCCGGCGGTCACTTCCACACTGACGCGGGTAAGCTGCAACAAACCGGCGTGGTATGTCACCCAGCCACGGCCGCCATCCACCAGTTCCACCACCAGGGCCGACAGGTTTTTGACGTGTTGGAAGGATTCGATCTCATTGAGCCAGTTGGGTTTACGGAGGCGATGGGACAATAAGATAATGGCGTCTTCGTGGTCCAGGGGGGTCACGCTTTTGACGCGCACATCGTCGGGGATTTCGGCGTGCAGGTTGGGGGGACGCCGGGCGACGATGAGTTCGCGGGTTTCGGCAAAGCCGCAGTTGCAGAAAAGCGTGTGGGCAGGCACGTTGCCTTTGATCACCTCCAGCCAGACCGCTGCCACGGCTAACTGGTAAGAGTGATTCATGAGTTGGTCCACGATGGCCTGGCCTGTGCCCTGACGACGGCCGTCTGGCAAAACCCCCAGGCGTGAAATCCAGGAACGGCCGTTGCGCACCCCCAACATACCCAACCCCAACATCATCTCGCCTTTCAAAGCGACGGCCGAACGCTCCAGTTGAATGTCATTCACCCGAATATATTCCTGTAAGCGGGCCACATTCATGGGCATCGGCACGAGGTAATCTACTCGCGTCTGGTTATAGGCATCAACGAGCTGCTCGTAGGAAAATTCACTGGCGGGTATCAGTTCCATACACGCCTCAGATGGCTTGGGTACACCACAGAATCATCAATCGGCCTGCAAATACACCGCGATCTGCGCGGGGAATTGTCTCACGTCAATAGGTTTGGTGATGCAGCCATCACAGCCGTAGCGCCGGGCCATTCTTTCCGCTGTATCCGCCGGCCAGGCCGTCACGGCCACGATCGGGACGTTGGCTAAATCTGGGATTTGCTTTAACAAAGTGACCACCGTCTGGCCGTCTATATCGGGCAAACCCATGTCAATGAGGATAAGGTCTGGTTTTTCGTCTATCGCCAGCGAGACCCCTGTTTCGCCATCGGCCGCGTGCAGCAAGCGGTAGGGATGCGGTTCCAAAACGCGCTCGATGAGCAGTTTGTTAGCCAGGTTGTCTTCTATTTGCAGAATGGTTTTCATCCCTGTGTACCTCCATGAGGCTAGATAGGCGCAGAACTGGTAAGCCGTGTTCTTTGTTGGGATTACGGCTTCAGCCCACAATCAGACAACCCACCATCAGGCTGCGGGCGGCGGCACGGGGAGGTCGGCTACGGCCGTGTTTTTCCACTTCTCGCCCTCTTCAATCAACATCACCGGAATGCCGTCACGAATGGGGTACTTCAGGCCAGAATCGGCCGACACCAGCCAGCAGCCATGCACCAGTTCCAAACGGCCGGGATCGTCGCCGTATTCCTTCGACTGCACCGCTTTGGGGCAGCGTAAAATTTCTAAAAGTTCCGGGCTAATCGGGAGTGAATCGTTGCTCATCATTTTTCTCCTCTAAGTATGAAGATCACAGTGGTTGGTTATTCGGCGATCATACGCAACTTAAAGATAAGTGGCAAATGGTAAAACGGCCGTGTGTGAAGTTTGTGGGTTTGTTGATTGGCCGGCCGGCTAAAAACCCACAAAGGAACAAACTTTCCCATTCGCCCATTTCATGTTATCTTTGGAGCCTGTAAAATGGGCCTTCAACGGTCACGGCGACAGATTACCGTGGCCGTTTTTTACGCCTCCGGAGAATTTTCATGACAGAACAACTACTGAACGCCAACGGCGATCTAAAAGAAGCCATTGATACCCGGCGCACGTTTGCCATTATTTCCCACCCAGACGCCGGTAAAACTACCCTCACCGAGAAACTGCTGCTCTATGGCAACGCCATCCACCTGGCCGGCAGCGTGCGCGCCCGGCGCAATCAGCGCAGCGCCACGTCCGACTGGATGGCGATGGAACAGGAACGCGGCATCTCCATCACCTCTACCGTGCTGCAATTCCCATACCGGGGCCACGTGATCAACTTGCTGGATACACCCGGCCATCAGGATTTTTCCGAAGATACATACCGCACGCTGATGGCGGCTGACAGTGCGGTGATGGTTTTGGACGCGGCGAAAGGCGTGGAAACGCAAACGCGCAAATTATTCGAGGTTTGCCGCCAGCGCGGCATCCCCATGTTCACCTTCATCAACAAAATGGACCGGCCGGCGCTGGACCCGTTGGCCCTGCTGGACGAGGTGGAAACGGTGTTGGGGATGCAGCCCGTGCCCATCAACTGGCCGGTAGGCGATGGTGACCGCTTCAAGGGCGTCTATGATCGCCGCACGCAGCAGGTCCACCTGTACGACCGCACCGTACGCAACCAGACCATCTCCCCGGAAACCATCACCACGCGGGAAGACCCACGCCTGCGCCAGGGCTTAAATGACACCCAGTTGGATGATTTTTTTACCAACGTGGCGTTGTTGGACGAAATGGGCATGGATTTTGACCCGGACGCCTTTTTGCGCGGCGAACAGACGCCAGTGTACTTTGGCAGCGCCCTGACCAATTTTGGCGTGCAGTTGTTTTTGGATGATTTTGTGCTCTTTGCTCCCGGTCCCGGCGCGTATCCGAGCGATCACGGCCGTATCAACCCCTTCAGCGACGATTTCTCCGGTTTCGTCTTCAAAATCCAGGCCAACATGAATCCCAAACACCGGGACAGTGTGGCGTTCTTGCGGATTTGCAGCGGCCGTTTTGAGCGCAACATGGTCGTCAACCATACGCGCACCGGCAAAAGCATTCGCCTGCCCATCCCTTACAAGTTTTTCGCCGACGAACGCGAAGTGGTGGAAGAAGCCTATGCCGGTGACATCATCGGCCTGCCGGGGAACCGCAATTTCAACATCGGCGACACCATCAGCGCCGGCAAAGCGTTTAACTTTGCCCCCATCCCCCGCTTCGCCGCCGAGCATTTTGCCCGGCTGGTGAATCTGGACATCGGCAAACAAAAGCAGTTCCTCAAGGGCATTCACCAATTGGAGACCGAAGGGGCGATGCAGGTGCTGTATGAAGTAGACGCGCAGCGCCGCGACCCAATCCTGGCGGTGGTGGGCGTGCTGCAATTCGACGTGGTGAAGGCTCGCCTGGAAACGGAGTACGGCGTGACGGTGCGGCTGGAGATGCTGCCCCATCAGCTATGCCGGTTTGTGGAAGGGGACCCAGAGGAAATCGAAAAGCTGCCCTGGCGCTACAGCGGCATGATGCAAACCAAAGACGCCGACGGCCGTCTCGTGGGCCTGTTCAACTCCGAACACGAATTCAACTACTACCGCGAAAAGTACCCCAAAGTGGTCTACAAACAAGTGGGATGAGAATGGTCAATGGTCAATAGCCAATAGCCAATGGCGAACTGACAATTGACCATTGGCTATTGACGATGGATCAATTCCGGCAAATCGGGATGGTCGCCAGGGTGGCTGCTGTAATAGGCATAGCGGATCACGCCCTGGGTATCCACGATGAACGTGCCGGGCAGCATTTTCACGTCGCCGGTCGCTTTGCCTTGCGTGTGCCCTTTGGACGAGGCGCGCATGGCCGCTTTGGCCATGCCCGGATTCAGCAACGCGGTCACTCCGGCGCGCTGTAACCCATAGACTTCATACACGTCGGCCGTCTGATTACAATAACAATCAACGCTGGGAGCCAGATTGCCGCAGTAACGCTCGGCGTGTTTGGGTTCGCCCAGGGCCACGGCTACCACCTTCAACCCGGCGGCTTCAATTTCTTCTCGGTGCAGCTCTAACTGAGCCAGCCATTCACGGCAGAAAATTCAGCCAAAGTGCCGCAAAAACGTCAGCAACGTCGGGCCATTGGCCCATAGGCTCTGCAACTCCACCGGCTCACCCGCTGCCGACAGGGTCAATCCATTGGGGGCCAGGTCGCCAATTTTTAATTTTTTAGCCATGCTCCACCTCTTAATTTAGACAATATCGGTGCAATTATATCTTTTGTAAAGCATTTGTCAATATATTTCCCGTCTTGCTATCTGGTTTTTATGCTAAAATAGACTGACAAACTATCACTACCCTGGCACTTTTAAGAAATGGAACGCGGATTTTCACGGATGCGGCGGATAAACGCTGATATGGATGGTTTTTATCCGCGAGAATCGGCTGCATCCGCGTTTATCCGCGTCCCATCCAGCAATCTGCAAACATCGTGGCTACATCGCTTTCTTCAAGCATCTGAAAAATCCATCCGACTGGAGGCATAGTAATTTGATGAACATGACAAGCAATACACACGGCCGTTGGCTCTTGGTCTGCCTGGCGATGACGGCCGTTCTCCTGTTCGCCATCCCCCTGACGTCCTTGCTGGCTCTGCCGCCCGCCGCCCAACCGGCCGGCGCGACGGCCGTGCAGCTCATCAACATCAACCCGGCGCAGTTGTTCGATGATCCGGTGGATATTACCCATGCCGGCGACGGCCGTTTGTTCATCGCCGAACAAGGCGGCCTGATTCGCGTGCTGGACCGTCCATTCGCCACTAATACGGCCGTTACCTTTCTGAACATTCAAGACCGCGTCCTCAGCGGCGGTGAACTGGGTCTGCTCGGTCTGGCTTTTCATCCCGACTACGCGCAAAATGGCTACTTTTATGTCAATTACACGTACCAGGAAAATGAGTCCTCGCCCATCTACACGCGCATTTCCCGCTTCCAGGTCACAGCCGATCCCAATTCGGCCGACCCGGCCAGTGAACTGCCCTTGCTCCAGTTTCTCCCGCCCTACACCAATCACAACGG
>CALFEW010000867.1 GCA_937958365.1 uncultured Chloroflexota bacterium
GCATCAACAAGGGCTGGAGAATGGCCAGCGGGGCGTGGCTAGGTCTGGAGACCTGACACAGCAGCCAAATGAAGACCGCGTCCCAGCAGAGGGCCGCGCCCCAGCAGGAAGACCGCCCTGAAGCAAGGTGGGTGAACTGCTGTTTGTCATTATTAGCCTGGTTTACGATGGGACTGTCGAGGTGGCGGTGGAGACGTTTACCGGCCGACATGGGATGGCTACGGGTGACTCGCTGCCAGAGGCGTGGCAGGTGACTGCTTGTTCTGGACGAGATTTACGCCATCCTTGTATGAGAACGGCCGTTTGCCATCACCACCGGCCAACAATGAACAGATAACAGTGAACAATGAACGGGGAACGGCCGTTCCCCTCCCCCACGCCCATCCCCCTCCAAACCCCATCAACCCAGTTCAAATCCCTCGCGCCGGTTGAACCGGCGCAATTCGGCGGTGAGCAACGGCCGTATCGCCTCCGCCCGCTTGATTAACCGATACCCCCAATCAGCGCTGGGATCGGTGACGGAGAGTAAAGCGGCGGCTTCGACGGCCGTTACCCAGCGATAGGCGTCATGTTCGGCGCTCAGAGTGACTGTCTGCTCGCCAACCGGCGTACAAAGATACACGACGCCGATGAGTTCATTTTCGGGCACGGCCGTTCCCCGGTAAAAGTGCGTCGTGCCCAACAAAAATTCCAGAGCCACTTCCAGCCCCACCTCTTCGCGCACTTCGCGCCGCACCGCCTCTTCAAATCCCTCGCCCTGGTCTACCCGCCCGGTGATACACTCCCACACCCCGGCGGCAAAATCCTTCGTCGCCGCCCGCTGCAACAGCAAATACCGCCCCGTGCCCTCATCCCGAATCAGTGCCCCCACCCCGCCCAAAAAACGACCAACGGCAGGAGGAGATTGGAGATTAGAGATTGGCGACTGAGGGTTATCCGTTAATTGTTCACTGTTCATCGTTCCTCGTTCAAAAGCCCTGCATACACCTGCTCAAACTGCGGCACAACCACGCGCCAATCGTACTGCCGGGCGAACTGCCGCGCCGCCTGGCCCAGGCGGTCGCGCTCGTCGGGCTGGGCCAGCAGATGAAGAACGGCCGTCGCCAATCCCTCCGCCGAATCCGCCAGCCAGATTTCCCGGCCGTGCTGCACCGGAAATCCCTCCGCGCCCACGGCCGTGCTGACAATCGCTTTACCGGCGGCCATCGCCTCTATCAATTTCAATCGTGTACCACTGCCTATGCGAAAAGGCATCACGACAACTCGCGCCCCGGCCAGATACGGCTGCACCCGCTCCACCCAACCTGTCAGGGTGACGCCGGGCAGGTCGCGCAGCCGGTCCAATCGAGCGTGCGGCTTCTGCCCGACGATGGCCCAGGTGGCCAACGGCCGTTGCGCCAAAATATGCGGCCACACGGCATCGGCAAACCAGAGCGCGGCGTCCACGTTGGGCCGGTAATCCATCTTACCGCTGAACACCACGTCGAACGGCAGCGCCGCCGCCTCGTCCAGTTGGTACTGCGCCACGTCTATGCTGTTGGGAATCACGGTGATAGGCAGGTCGGCGGCCAAAGCCTGGAGATGATCGGCGTCCGTGGCGGAAACGGCCGTCACCGCATCCGCCGCCCGGCAGGCCCACGCTTCAAAACGCGCCAGCCGCCGCGCCTGCACCCAGGAGTAAACGGCCGTCGGCCAGCGCCGGGGAATGGCAACATCGGTCTGCATATTGCGCCGCTGCAACTGCGTCTCCGCGTTGTGGTTATCGAAGACGATTTTGCTGCCCGGACTCACCTGCCGCACGATTTCGATGCTGCACGCCAGTTCAATGCCTTCCACCTGCACCACGTCAAAGGCAACGGCCGTCAACAGTTCGCGCAGTCTGGCGTTGAAGGCCGGGCTGTGCAGCCGGTGGGCCATGTCCGGGCGGCGCGTGGTGAGCATTTGCCGCAGCCGTTGGCCTTTGCTGCGCGGCGGCACGGGAACCGTCTCAATCCATTGACATAATTCATAAAGCGGCGCGTTGGCCGCCGGGTCAGCCGATTGGTTGTCTTCCAGAAAGCTGAGCAGGGTGATGGTGTGCCGCCCGGCCAGCCCGCGAATGATGTGAAAATTGCGCAAGCTGGTTCCCTGATGCGGCGGATAGGGGAGTTGAGGGGTTAGAAGTAGAAGGTTCATAAGTTATCGGGTAGATGGGTCAATCTAGTATCCGTATTCCGAAGTCCGTATTCCGTATTCCGTATTCCGCTGGCGTTTGTCGGAGTTAACGCCCTACGGATTACGGATTACGGGAAACGAGAACTAGGTGTTGCGGCCAAGATACAACGACAGCGTTTGGACGGCCGTTTCCCGCCAGCTAAACGTCTGCGCCTGGGCATGGCCTCGGGCAATCATGGCGGCGCGCAGGGGGGAATCGGTCAGCACGCGGGCCAGGGTTTCAGCCCAGGCGGGCGCATCGTCGGGGTCCAGCAGCAAACCGGCGTCACCGGCTACTTCCGGCAGCGAACCGCGATTGCTAACGATGACCGGGCAGCCGCAGTGCATCGCTTCCAGGGCGGGCAGGCCAAAGCCTTCGTAGTGCGAAGGGGTCACCAGCACCCCGGCGGCGTGGTAAAGATGGGCCAGCGGTTCATCGAACACCCCGCTCAGGTGACGCACGTCATCGCGCAGCCCCAATTCGTCAATCGTGGCGAAGATTTGATCATAAATCCAGCCCTTGCCGCCTAACAGGACGAGGGGAACGTCTACGGCCGTTTCCTGGCGCAGCAATTTGTAAGCCCGCAGCAGCATTGGCAGGTTTTTCCGCGGCTCCAGCGTGCCAACAAACAGGATGAAACCCCGCGGCAGGTTGTACTGGCTGAGTGTTTGCTGAATGGTTTCTGGGGGATACGGCCGTTCATACACCGGATTCGCCGCCAGATGAATGGTCGTCACCTTCTCCGGCGGCGCGCCCAACTGCTCGATCAGGTCGCGGCGGGTGGCGTGGCTGTCGGCGGAGATGTGGTCGGCTTTTTGTATCGCCCATTGGATTTGCCCGGCGTAATAACGCAAGCTTTCGGCCGTGAGAAATTCAGGGTAGTAGATGAAATTCAGGTCGTGGATGGTGATGATGGTGCGCCGCGCCCCGGCGGCCGGTGGGATAAAATCCGGGCTGTGCAGCACGTCCAGGCGATGGGGCAGCAGTTCGGCGGCCAGTGCGTAGCGCTCCAGCCGGTGATGGCTGGGGGTCCACAGGTTGCGCCGTTGGAAATTAGGCGCGGCGGCGGGGACATAGGAACGGCCGTCTTTCCGGCTGTGAAAGATGGTATACCGGTGGGTCGGGTCAACGGCCGTTAGCGCCCCTACCAGATGCACCACATATTGGCTAATCCCCCCCATCTGGTAAAAAGGCAGCCGCGCATCCATCCCAATGTGCATGGGCAGAATTGTAGTAGAGCGATCACCTTTCCGCAATTCGTTGTTGGTTGCAAACAATCAGCCGTTGACCATTGACCATTGATGGCATGGTTCAGAAGTAAAACAATGCCCTTTACAATTTGTAGCCGCGGTATCCTTACCGCGCTGGTATAAACGCGGCAAGGATACCACGGCTACTATCAGCCATTGACCATTGACCATTAACAATTGACTATTAACCATCACCCTTTCTCCTCCCTCTTTTGCCATCAGCCTTCGTCACGTTATAATGCAGTCCAACAAACCATAACGCATGACGTTTGACGCATGACGTTTGACAAAACGAACGCAGTTTTTCAGAGGTAATCCATGGCTAAACCCACTGGCTCCGGCGAGTCACAAGAACTCAGAGATTTACGCCAACAAGTTGAGTGGCAAGACGAAGAACGGCGCAAAGTCGGCCGCAAATTAACCGAAATCGAACAACGGGTTGTCCTTCAGGAGCGAGAAATTGCTGCCCGCGACCAACGCATCCAGGACCTGGAAACCCAAATTGCCAATCTGGCCTCGCAGATTTCCCGTATGCCACAGGTAGACGTGCAGTTGGGGCAGTTCAAAGATGACATCGTGCAGATGCTAGAGCAGTACGATCATCGGCGCGTGCAGGCGCAGGCAGAAATGGAAGCGATGCGCCGCGTGGAACACGAGAGCAACGTGCGCGAAATTGCCGACGTGCGCAAAGAGCTGCCGGCCATCCCGCGTTTGCAGCGCGACATGGAAATGCGCCAGGCGGAAGAAACCCGTCTGGCAAACCTGATCGGACAGCAGCAAAACAAGATGACGGCCGTAGGCAACCGCGTAGATACCTGGGAAAACTCGCTCACCTTCCTGGAAGAAAAAGAAAAACAAAACACCCGCAACATTGGCGAAGTGCAAGCCAAACTGGTCGAAATCAACAAGCGCTGGAGTCCCATCCTGGACCGGCTGGACGTACTTTCCAGCAACACCAGCAAGCTAGACATCAACATCCGCAACGTCGCCGAGGCCCAACAAGAAATCCGCGACAGCACCAAAGGCTGGATGGAACAAATTCAAATCGGCGAATACGAGCGCAACCAACGTCTGGAAAGCTGGCGGCAAGTGCTGGAAGACAACGCCAAAACCATTGCCCAATTCTCTAAAGAATGGGTCACGTTCTCCGACCAATACAAAGAAGCCAAAATGGCCGTGCAGACCCTGGCCCCCTGGCAGGCGCAGATCGAACAACAGCAGCGCGATACCGCCGAACTCCTC
>CALFEW010000868.1 GCA_937958365.1 uncultured Chloroflexota bacterium
TGAGAGAAACGTAGACCCCAATGAGCCAAACGTTACGGCCCAGGCATGACCTATCAGCGCCATCGTCACGGCTTCGGTGGCCGCAAAACCCAGCGCCACCAACAGCGGCGCAACCACCGCTGCCGGGACGCCAAAGCCCGAAGCGCCCTGCAAAAACGAGCCAAAAATCCAGGCCAGCAGCAGCGCCTGAGCCGGTTTATCCTGGGTTAGCAGCGGCAGTTCGCGGCCGATGACGCGAATTGCGCCGGCTTCATTGATGGTGTGGTAAAGCAGCAAGGCCATCCAGATGATGTAAAGAACAAACAGGGAAAGCAGCACCGACCGGCCGGTAGCGGCCAGCAGCAGAGAGATATTGGCTCCAAAAAAGAGAAGGCTGAGGAGAACGGCCGTTGCCCAGCCCGCAATTCCCGCCTTCTCTCCACCCCAGTTACGCCCCACCATCAGGTACAAGACGATAAAAATAGGCGCTGCCGCCCAAAACACATTGAGAGCAGTAATGTCCGGCAAGTTCATAGTAGTGCAGTGTATACGTGTTGACAGAAAATCTACAAAAACCGCTTGAACGGTCTGAAGGCTATTGTAGTTTAAGTAGATAATCAGGCAATGGTCGCGTCAATCCGAGGTAATAAGTTCAGAAAATCCCTGAAGTTGATTTGACGGTGGATGCGAAAAGGCTTAAAATCGGATGAGTTAACCAAGTAGGTGACAGACTTATTAAAGCATTGCCGTTTAATGTGGCTAGACAAACTTGGTGATTCCAAATGAACAAGTGTCTATGTGCTTGCCGCAAATGGCATCAATCCCCAAACAAATTGGGTTTTTGAATTCAAAACTAAACCCCTACCATGACGCAGTTATTTTGCATCTCTCATCCAGATGTTTTCTCAACAGGTTCATTTTTATTGCGAGACAGCCTCTAACTCTGTCTAGTTTGAGTTTCAGGCAATAACAGTTGGGCACTGAACCTGATAGAGCCGTAACCTGGCAACTTCGCTGAAAATGTCACGCTGTTTTATCCATCGTTGTTATTCTGGTTCATAATGGGGAAACGCACAAAGCGGAGAGGGTAACACTTCACAAGAGTTCCCAAAGGCTAGGGCCTGACCTGCCACGATGATGAAAGGTCACGAATTCTGAATGGCGCCCCTCTGTGCATATCCTACAAAAGCTTGGCGAGGAGGCTCAATGCTTCAAAAAACCTTTGTGCCCTTAGTAGCTTTTTCACGTCGAGCTTGTCCTGAGTCATTTGTGCCCCATTTTGAAGGAGGAAGTGTATGATCTAACACCAAACGGCCACCCTGCCCGAATCACGAAGCCGGGTTAGACGATTAACCCTGGCAAGAAGCTAACTGCTCCAATTAGAAGCACGTCAGCATTTCAGCCATAGCATCTGGTTAGCCGATGTGCAAATAGAAAAAACAAAGTCAAATAGGAAAGGGTAAAATTCATGAAAGGTAAGTCGCGATTTTTCACGATTTTAACGATAACAGTGTTGCTGCTAACTGCTGTCGTATTTGCGGGGCTTGTGAGCGCGCAAGAAGGCAAAGAAGCGCCTGCACCGACCGGTGAAACGACCGGCAGCAAGTATCAGATCGAAGCTGTCCAAGGCGAGGTGGTTAGCCTGACTGAACCGGCTAATTACATTGTTCAGTTAGCCGATCCGGCTCTGGCTAGTTACAAAGGCGGCATTCAAGGTCTGGCGGCAACCAACCCCGCTGCTTTGGGCAGCAATAAGTTGCAGAACAGCGCCGCTACTCAGGCTTATGTAGACTACTTGAAGGGTGTGCAAGCAGCTTTCTTGGGCAAGGTCAACAGCGCTTTGGGTCGTGACGTCAAGGTTCTTTTCACGTATCAACATGCCTTTAACGGTGTGGCGATTGAAGTGACGCCGCTGGAAGCT
This sequence comes from uncultured Chloroflexota bacterium, assembly GCA_937958365.1. Taxonomy (GTDB): domain Bacteria; phylum Chloroflexota; class Anaerolineae; order Promineifilales; family Promineifilaceae; genus Leptovillus. The sequence goes on from CALFEW010000868.1 coordinate 1,901, forward strand.
GAGCAAATCGCCAAGCTGGATGGTGTGAACCTGATCGTAGCCGAAACCATTGAGCAGCCTCTGACCGACGTTGGTCCGGCCTGGATTGGCGCGCCTGGCGTTTGGGATGGCTCTGGCGCTCCGGCCGGTCTGAGTACTCGTGGTGAGGGCGTTGTGGTTGCCATTTTGGATACCGGCATCAACAGCCTGCATCCTTCCTTTGCCGACGTGGGGCAAGATGGTTATAACCACACCAATCCATTGGGCGCAGGCACTTATTTGGGCGTTTGCGATCCTACCAACCCCGACTACCAGCCCGCTTTCGTCTGCAATGACAAACTGATTGGCGTGCATGACTTTATTGACGCCGACGGTAATGATCCGAACTCTCCTGAGGATGGTGATGGTCATGGTAGCCATACGGCCAGCACGGTTGCCGGTAATGTTGTTACCGCGACTCTGTTTGCGCCCACGGCCGCTATCACCGACACGATCTCCGGTATGGCTCCTCATGCCAATATTATTGCCTACGACGTTTGCCGCAATGGTGAATCGTCGCAAGGTGGTGGCTGCCCCGGCACGGCGCTTTTAGCGGCCGTTAACCAGGTTGTCGCCGATGTGGCGGAACTGCCCAATGGCATTGCCGCTATCAACTTCTCCATCTCCGGTGGGACTAACCCATACGCCGACCCGGTGGAATTGGCTTTCCTGGCAGCGACGGACGCCGGTGTGTATGTTTCCGCTTCGGCCGGTAATGAAGGCCCTGGCGCTGGTACTGTTGCCCACGTTTCGCCGTGGGTGGCTACGACCGCGGCCAGCACGCACAATCGCGCCATTTTCAATGACGTTGTGTCCATGACCAGCAGTGGTGGTCCTTTGGCCGACATTCGTGGCGTTGGTTTCACGGCGGGTTATGGCCCGGCTGAAATTGTGTATGCTGGTGATTATCCGGCAGACACAGGCACGACCCCGGCCTTGTGCGGCGCTGGCGCTGCCAGCAGCAACACATCGCCCTGGGACCCCGGCACGTTTAATGGCGAAATCGTCATTTGCGACCGTGGTACTTACGGCCGTGTCGAAAAAGGCACCAACGTTTTGGCCGCTGGCGCGGGTGGTATGATCCTGGTTGACAACGGCACCGGCCTGGTGCTGGATGCTCACGACTTACCCGCTACGCACATTACATTGGCCGACGGCACTGCCCTGAAAGCCTGGGTGGCCGCCAACAATAACACCGTTGGTACGATCACCGGCTCCATCATGGATTACAACCCGGCGAATGCCGATGTGATGGCTGGTTTCAGCTCCCGTGGTCCGGTAGGCATCTTCGACGTTCTCAAGCCAGACGTAACGGCTCCGGGCGTTGGTATCTGGGCGGCTGTGGCCAATGACGGCGCCGGCCCTGCCGATTACGGCCTGCTGAGCGGTACGTCTATGTCTAGCCCGCACCATGCAGGCGCTGGCGCTTTGATGGCTGCCCTGTACCCCACCTGGACGCCTCATCAAATCAAATCCGCCCTGATGATGTCGGCTGACACCGCTGATAACCTCAAGGAAGATGGCGTTACCCCGGTGGATCCGTTTGACGTTGGCGCTGGTCGGATTGACGTAAGCCTGGCCTCCAGCGTTGGTTTTGTCCTCAACGAAACGACGGAAAACTTTGAAGCTGCGGACCCGACTCTGAACAATGGCAGTTCGGCCGCGCTGCGCGATCTGAATGTCGCCAGCCTGTCCAACGATAACTGCGTAGGCGCTTGCAGCTGGTCGCGTACGTTCCAAAGCGTTTTGCCTGTAGCGGCGACCTATACGGCTACCGTTAGCGCTCCTGCCGGCATTACCGTGACGGTTTCTCCCGTTACCTTTACCCTGGCGGCCGGTGGCACGCAGGTGGTGGACATTACCGCCAACGTGAGCGGCGCGGCCTTGGGCGACTGGGCTTTTGCCTCGGTGGGCTTCGAGACAGACGCTACCCAACCGGCGCTGAATGCCCCGACGACAGAAGTTTTGAACGAAGCCTTTACAGACGCAACATTCCCGCCCACCGGTTGGGCTGTCTACAAGCTGACCGGCGCTGGGACAGCCACGTGGATCCGCGATACCACTCAGTCCAACAGTGCGCCGGCCTCCGCACGCCGTACTTTTGGCGGGTCGGTTGACGGCAATCAAGACGACTGGCTGGTAACGCCGCAGATCACGCTTGACTCTGGGGTTAGCACCTTGTCCTTTATTGACGCAGGTCAATGGATGGGTGATTATGGCTATAGCGGTGTCTGGATTTCTACTGCTAGCTGTGATCCAGCAGTTGGTGATTTCGTGGAAGTGGCAGAAATTGATGACACACCTGGCCCCAGTGCGACTGTTACCTGGCGTGGCGCGCCCCTGTCGCTTGACTTAAGCGCTTATGCTGATGAGACAGTTTGTCTGGCCTTCCGCTACAGCGGTAACTTTGCCCATGCCTGGTGGATTGACAATGTGGTCGTTAATACCTTTGGCGTGTCGGCGCACGGCGTCTCTGACATGCACATGCCGATTGCCGTTGTGCCTTCGGCCGGTAATCTGCCCAGCCTGATTGACGTAGAGACTC
>CALFEW010000869.1 GCA_937958365.1 uncultured Chloroflexota bacterium
GCGGGGCGCAAATCGCCACCGCCCAGGGCGTTGCGCAATTTGACTTCGTTAATGTCTAAATCGCCGCGCACGAGGATGAAGAGGAAACGGCCGTTCGCCGTTTTCGGCGGCGTCCACCAGTAAAACACAGCCTTAATGGTCTGATCGGTCGCTACGCCCACAAACGCCGCCACGTCGGCGATGGTTTTACAGTCGGGCGTGGCGACCTTTACCAATTCGGCCAGTTCGGCCGGCTTTTCGCCTTCGCGCACAAATTCGGCCGCTTCCACGTTGGCCGCATAGTCGCAGTTGGCGCAGGCGATGTAGGTGTCTTCGCCATCGGCGTGGGGCACCACAAACTCGTGCGACGTTTTGCCGCCCATCGCGCCGGTATCGGCGTTGATGGCCACGGCCGGTGTGCCGCAGCGCTCGAAGATGTTGTAATACGCCTGGAGCATCTTGGGATAGTAAACGTCGAACGCTTCTTCGCCGGTGTCCAGGGTGTAGGCGTCTTTCATGATGAATTCGCGCAGGCGCAGCAGACCGCCGCGCGCCCGCGCCTCGTCGCGGAATTTTTTGCTGATGTGGTAGACCATGCGCGGCAGGTCGCGGTAGCTTTCAATCTCGCGCAGGCACAAATCGGTCACCACTTCTTCATGGGTGGCGGAGAGGGCGTATTCACGGCCGCCGCCCGCTTTGACCTTCATCAGCACGTCTACGGTGTCCCAACGGCCGGTAGCCTGCCACAGCGCCGCCGGGTGCAAATTGGGCATCCACATTTCCTGCCCGCCGATGGCGTCCATCTCCTCGGCCATAATCTCCCAGATGCGCCGGATGACGCGGTAGCCCAAGGGCATGAAGGTGTAGATGCCCGCGCCAACGGGCCGCACAAAATTGGCGCGAATCAGGAGCTTGTGGCTGGTTAACTCGGCGTCGGCCGGCGCTTCTCGTAGAGTTCTGCCGAAAGAATTTGATAATCGCATAGTTTAGATGCCTCGTATGAAGTTGGTAGTTGATAGTTGGGAGTGGTTAGCAGTCCGGTCAGGGGCGCCGGACAATGTGACGATTTGACTGCTCGACTATCAACCCGTGAAGGTTGAGTATAACAGTCTACAGGAGAGGCGTCAAAGCAAGAGAGGGCGAAAATGTAAAGCAGGCTTGACATTTATAGCGAAATGAATACAATGATGTAAAGCTAACTTTACATGGATATGCACACATGGCAGAGGAATGGATCGTTAATCAGATTAAGGAACGTCGGGCGGAACGCGGGCTGACGCAGCAAGAGTTGGCGCAGCTAGTCGGCGTTTCACGGCAAAGCATCATCTCGATTGAGCAGGGGCGCTACGTGCCCAGCCTGCCTTTGGCGCTGAAATTTGCCCAGGTATTTCAATGTGCAGTGGATGATTTGTTTCGATTAGTGGAGGCAACCTCATGATTCAGTTTTGGAAAAAATCGGCGATGGATGAACGGTTTGTGATGCATCGGCTGTATTCGACGCGGTTTGCGACGGTGGTCACGGCCGTTTTCATCGGCGTCTGGCTGTTGTTCGACCTGTACGTCAATGGCGTCTTGCGGCAAGATTTTATGATCATTCTCACCGTAACGGCCGTTACCAAACTATTGGCGATGTTGTATTACCGCCTGACCCATTAGCGCCTCTGGCGCGATACAAACATGGGCTTCTCCGTTTAGCAGCCCGTCAGGCGTCATACGTCATGCCCATCTGGTGACGTATGACGCCTGAGGTATTGACATTTCTCTCTTGTCCCAATCCCCATCACCTCGTATCATTTTCCCACAGAATTTCTTTGAGTTCACCCAATTGCATCAAGCAGCCAAAGCGACAAACATAACGCCCCCGTTCTCTTTACCCTTTGTCCCTTTGTATCATCTTCCAGGAGGCATTTTCTCGTGAAACAAATACTTATTATCCACCTGAACCAGGACAACCACACCGAGGTCGTCAACTTCCTCGGCCAGGAAATACAGGTCCAGCGCAAAGGCTGCAACGGCAACCCGGAGCAGGCCCGCGCCCTCATCGCCGAATACGACGGCAAAGTAGACGCGATTGGGCTGGATGGCCTGCCCGCCGTGTTGGAACTTGGGCCGTTTAGCAAACCGCACGAAGTGGGCCAGACATTGCCTTCTGCCGCCAAAAGCACCCCCGTCGTGGATGGCAGCGGTATTCGCGCCGGGCTGGAACGCTGGGGCGTTATCCTGGCCGACCGCGCCCAACCGGGTATTTTCGCCCAGAAGCACATCCTCATGGTCCCCGGCCTCAACCATCCGGGCCTGACGCAGGCGCTGAGCCGCCGCAGCCCACACGTGCATTACGCCGATCCGGTGGTCTACTTTGCGCTGCCACAGTTTCCCGGCGTGGGCAGCCAGATAACCTTTAATCGCGCCGCCCCCGGCACATTAGACCAACTGCAAAATGCGCCTTTCCGGCGGATCAAACCGCAGCCCGGCACGCCGGGTTCCGCCCGCGCCGACGCGCCTTTTGAATGGGCCGACGTTATCGCCGGTGACATCGGCGCTATTCGCCGCTATGCGCCCGCGCAGCTTAAGCGCAAAACCGTGGTGGTGGAATGCGCCAGCGAAGAAGACGTGGCCGACATGCGTGGGCGCGGCGTGGCGATTCTCGTCACCCTGATGCCTTCGACGGATGGCGAAAAAAGCCTGGGACGCTGGTCGGCAACGGCCGTTGAAGCCATGTTAGCCGCCCTCCGCCCCGACCCCGATTCCCCGCTCACCGAGGACACTTACCTGGACCTCATGGCCGACATCGAATGGACGCCAGGCATCCGCTACTTGCAGCCGGCCGAAGCCGGCATCAACCGCTTCGCCTTCGTCATCCACCCGCTCAACATCAAATTCATCCACAACGACAAACGATTCCGCTGGACCCGGTATTTGCCCAACAAACTGGTGGAAACAACGGCCGCTTACATGCCGCCGATGTACATTTCACGAATCACCGGCGGCCAATCGCCCACCACCGGGCAAAAAATCGAAGGCCATCTCTTTAGCCTGGCGGCCACGCCACGCGAGATGATGCGGCACGGCGAACGCTTCACCTACAACCGCCTCAACGCCGCCGCGCGCATGGCCGAACGCAAAGGGGCGCGCATCATGGGCCTGGGGGCGTTTACCAGTGTGGTAGGCGACGCCGGCATCACCGTCGCCCATGAATCGGACATCGCCATCACCAGCGGCAACAGCCTGACGGTATCGGCGACGTTGGAAGCGGCCAAGCAGGCGGTCATCAAAATGGGCGCGAAGGATCTGACAAAGGGCAAAGTCATGATCATCGGCGCGACCGGCTCCATTGGCTCGATTTGTTCGCGCCTTCTGGCGCAGGCGATTTTTGACGTGGTGCTGGTTTCGATTGAGCCGGAGCGCCTGATTGATTTGAAGCGCACCATTCAGGAAGAGACGCCGGGGGCCAACGTCACCATCGCCACCAAAGCAGACGGGCTGCTGGGCGAGTGCGACCTTATCGTGACGGCGACTTCGGCGTTTGGGCAGCGCATTGTAGACATCAGCCAATGCAAGCCAGGCGCGGTGGTCTGCGACGTGGCCCGCCCGCCGGACATCAACAAAGCAGAGGCGGATTTGCGCCCCGACGTGCTGGTGATTGAGAGCGGCGAGGTGTTGATCCCCGGTGACATTGATTTTGGTTACAACATCGGCCTGCCGCCCAAGACGGCTTACGCCTGCCTGGCAGAGACGGCGCTGCTGGCGATGGAAGGGCGCTTTGAAGATTACACCCTGGGCCGCAACATCACCATCGAGCGGGTGAAGGAGATTTATCACCTGTTTAAGAAGCACGAATTCCAGATTGCCGGGCTGCGCTCGTTTGACGAGTACGTGACGGATGACTTTGTGGCCGAAAAACGCAAGCTGGCCGATGAGTACCGCGCCGACCCGGAGCGATTTGCCCACGTCCAAAAGGAAGCGATGGCTAAAATTGCCGCGATGCCGGTGATGGCGAAGGGCGTGGAGGCTTCTAAAAATAACACGACGCGGAACGTGGCCCTGGGCGCGGCGGGGGTGGCGGCGCTGGTATTGCTTTGGCGGCGGAGGAAGTAGAAGCGGGCGGCGGGTAGCGGGTCAATTACTCGCTGCTGGCCGCCGGCCACTCGCTACTTATAC
>CALFEW010000870.1 GCA_937958365.1 uncultured Chloroflexota bacterium
ATTTGTAATTGTTAGTCTTAACGGTTTATAAACAGGGGAAGCTGGCAACGTTCGGCAGGCATATTCTGGCAACGGCCGTTGCTCATGGCGAGGAAGCGCTGGAGATCATTCGTGCCTGACACGTCTCTTGGCAGCAGTATAAACGCTTCATCGGCTTCGGTGAGCAAATTCTGGCAGGGGCCGGGTTCGCAGGTGTACGGGTCGAACAGGCCCAGGCGCACTTGCGCCGCCGAATCCAGCGGCAGCGGGTGAATCTGCATGATCAGATCGCCCGGCTGCCAGTGGGGCTGCCAGAGCTGCTGCGGCTCGGCGGCGTCCCAGCGGTAATCTTCGGCCACCACGTCGCCATTCTCGTCCAGCGCGTGGACGAACAGGCGCATGGGTTGGGTGATGGGGTTGATGACTTGCCAGTAGGTGATGAGGCAGCCAGGCAGTGGGCAGGCGTCGGAATTCAGGTCATAGCCGAGAAAGTGGAGTTGGTCGCCAAAGGTGGTGGCGGCCGGGAATTGGGGCTGAATGGGGGGTGCGGCGGGTAGGATGATGTGGGTGAAGCGGTCGTAGACGGCCGTTTCCGCCCCCCACGCCGCCAACTTCGCCACCAGCCAGGGCGACAGCGACAGCGCCGTCGGCACGAAGATGTGGCTAGCCCCATTTTCCGCCGCAGTGGGGATAAGTAACGTATAGATTATGTCCTCACCAACCTGGACGCCAAAATGACTCAACGCCAGGTCGTCGCGGCGCAAATAAAGCGCCATTGTCGGCGCGTCCAGTGTATCGGGCGACCAACCGGCGATAGCCGCAGAGGAGATGGTGGGCGTTTGGTCGAGGGCAACGGCCGTTTCCTTCAACGCCGCTTGCCACACAAAAGGTATATCTCCGCCAACCGGCCAGACTTTAAAGAGCGACCACGCCGTCCAACCTGCATAAAACACGAACAAGATTGTTAACAAACCTGGGCGAAATCTGGCCCAGTCTGTGGATAACCTGGGATAAACAGTGGATAACAGGGGTAAATTGTGTATAAACAGCGCCGGAAACAGCCCCAGGACCGGTAAAATGTTAACAATTCGGATCGTGCTGGGGGCGTTGATGGTGACGACGCTGGGGAGAACGGCCGTGCCCGCCCACAACAGCACAAACCCATATCGCGCATCCCGCCAGCGCCAGACACTCAGCAGCACGCCGCCATAAAAACAGAGCGCCAACAGCGGCCCAAACACCGGCTGGCCGGGAATGCCTTCGCGCCAGATGGGCACGCCGGTCAGGCCAAACATGCCGGCAATCTTCAAAGCGTTTTGCAGCACCGGGCCAAAATCGCCCGTTCGCAGTGCGTTCAACGGCGCGGCCACTTCGGCCACGCGAAACTCCGCGCCCGGATTGGCCCATAAAAACCAGACCAGCGGCGCTGCAACGGCCGTAAACACCACCCCAAGCACTACCACGCCACGCCAACGCGCCTTCAATTCCCGCCCATGAAAAATC
>CALFEW010000871.1 GCA_937958365.1 uncultured Chloroflexota bacterium
TGCGCCCCGGCCCAACCGATCACCCTGACCCCACCGCCGGTGGCCGCGATAACCGAAACGGCCGTATCCACCCCCACGCTTACGCCTGCGCCAACCCACACGGCCGTTTCGCCCACCGAAACGCCAACGGTTACGCCCACGCTGTCGGCTGCGCTGTCGGCTCCGCTGTCGGCTACGCCTGCGCCAACAGCCACCAGCACGGAGCCGCCCACGGCAACGGTGGCTTTCACGGAAACGGCCGTGCCGCCAACGGCCGTTTCCACCTCCACTACTTCGACCATCAGTCTGGCCGATTTGCCCAATTACAATGGACAGGAGGTGACGGTAAACGGCCGTGTCATTGCCGCTGCCAACTTCGCCAATGGTTTCAAATTTACCCTGGATGATGGCAACGGCCGTGCCGTTTTGCTGCTCTGGCACAACGTCTACGATGACGCCTGGGATGCACCCCAACTCAACATCGGCGCCACGGTGCAGGCTACCGGCCAGGTGGAGCAATACGAAGGCGAATGGCAAATCGCGCCTGATTTTGGCGGCGACGTGAAGGTTACGACGCCCGGCGGGACGTTCGCCCCGGCGCGGGCTATTGGCGAGTTAAGCAATCACGTCGGTGAACTGGCGCAAATTAGCGGAGCAATCTTGCGGCTGGAGGCTACCAGCAGCGCCGTGAAGATTTTTGTGGGTGATGAGACCGGGGAAATTGTGGTTTTTGTCTGGCGCACGGTGCTGGACCGGATTCCCAACAACGTGGCTCTGGGGCAGGTAGGGACACAAGTGAAGGTGAACGGCCGTGTCGAAAACTACCGCAGCAACCTTGAACTCGTCCCCGCCCTCCCCTACGACGTGGTTGTTTTGCCCTAAATCAAGATCAAAGATTGAAGATTGAGGATGAAAGGGATACGAGCCGCAAATCTTCAATCTTTCAATCTTTAATCTTCTCCCTACGCCAGAAGCGCCTTCACCGCTTCGGCAACTTCCAACGGAATGCCCGGCGTCGAGGCGATCTCTTCCACCGTGGCTTTGCGCAAATCGTCCAGGGAGCCGAAGTGGGTCAACAGCATTTTGCGCCGCTTGGGGCCAACGCCGGGCACGCTGTCTAAAATGGAGGCCACGCCCACTTTGGAACGGCGGATACGGTGGCCTTCGTTGGCAAAGCGGTGGGCTTCGTCGCGCACGCGCTGCACCAGATACAAGCCCTCGGAGCGGCGCGGCAGCAGGATGGATTGGGGACGGCCAGGTACGAATAACTCTTCTTCCTGTTTGGCTAAACCGGCCAGGGGGACCTCGTTTTCCAGGCCAAATCCCTTGAGGACCTGTACGGCCATCGCCAACTGTCCTTTCCCACCATCCACAATCAACAAATCGGGCAGCAGCGCCCAGGCCGTCTCTTTTTTTGCCTGGCCGATCTGGCTGGCGTCGTGCAGTTCACCGGCCAACGTATCTTTGTAGCGCTGGAAGCGGCGCGTCAGCACTTCGGTCATCGCGCCGTAATCGTCATTGCCCACTGTTTGCACGTTAAAGCGGCGGTAATCGCTCTTTTTCGGCGCGCCCTGCACAAACACCACCATCGAACCCACCGTCTGCGTCCCTTGCGTGTGGCTGATGTCGTAACATTCGATGCGCGAGGGCGGCGTGGGCAGGTTGAGCGCCTGCTGCAATTCCGACATCGCTGTGACATGTTTGGAGCGGTCGCTGGCCCACTGTTGGCGCAGCGTCGCCAGCGTATCGGCGGCGTTGGTGGCGGCCATTTCCACCAATTCCCGCTTTTTGCCCCGATGTGGCACTTGTAGAGTTACTTTGGTGCTGCGTTTTTGACGCAGCCATTCCTCAATCACCAGCGCCTCAGACACTTCCTGGGGCAGCAACACCTCCTTGGGTACGTGGGCGGCTTCATCGTAGAATTGGGTGAGGAAATCTTGCAGCACCGTCTCATCCGCTTCATCTTCCGTGCCTTCCAGCAAAAAGTATTCGCGGCCAATGAGTTTGCCATAACGAATGAAGAATACCTGCACGCAGGCGTCCCCTTTCTCACGGGCGAAGGCGATCACGTCCTGGTCGGCGTTGGCGGCGGATATGACCTTTTGTTTAGCGACGACCTGGTTCACGGCCCGCAGTTGGTCGCGGTATTCGGCCGCTTTCTCGAATTGCAGGTTGGTGGCGGCCCGCTCCATGCGGGCTTCAATTTGTTTCACCACGTCTTCCGTCTTGCCATTCAAAAAGTCCATCAACTGCTTGATCATGTTCCGGTATTCTTGTTTGTTGACGGCGGCAATGCACGGCCCACTGCATAATTTGATGTCGAAGTAAAGACAGGCGCGTTCATCCTGGCCGGTAATCACCCGGTCGCAGGTGAGGTACGGGAAGATTTTGCGCAGCATGTCTAGCGTCTGGTGGACGGCCCAGACGGAGGTGTAGGGGCCAAAATAGCGCGCACCGTCGCGCTCCATGCGCCGGGTGAGGGTCACTTTGGGATAATCGTCTTGCCAGTGGACTTTGATGTAGGGGTAGCGTTTGTCATCTTTCAGGCGCACGTTGTAGCGCGGCTGATGTTTTTTGATGAGGGTGTTTTCCAGCAGCAGCGCTTCCAGTTCGGAATCGGTGGTGATGATTTCGATGTCGGCGACTTCGCGGCGCAGGCGCTGGGTTTTAACGGAATCTACATTGGCGTGGAAGTAGGAGCGCACCCGGTTGCGCAAATTGATTGCTTTGCCAACGTAAATGATGGTCCCGTGTTTGTCCTTGTGGATGTAAATGCCGGGTCTGGTCGGCAGATTTTTGAGGATTTCTTGTACGTGTTCGGGTGGTGAATATGCCATGCCGGAATTATAGCTCATCCGGTCCATTTTTCATGGGATGGAAAAGTTCGTTGGTGGGTTGGTTGGTTCAAACGAACCAACCAACCCGCCAACAAATCGACTTTCCCAGAAGCGGGTGGTTTATTTGAAAATGAAAGGCTTACTTCTTTTCGTTGCTGTCTTTGAGGAAGATGCTGAGGATGCCGCTGACGATGCTGATGACGATTGCGCCGAAGAAAGTGGACCAGAAGCCATCGGAGGTGAAGCCCAGGTTAAATACCGACGAGGAAATCCATATGGTGAGGGACAACATGGCCCAGTTCACGATTAATACAAACAGGCCCAATGTCAGCACTACCAACGGGCAGCTTAAGAGGAGGACAAACGGCCGTATCACCGCATTGACCAACCCGAAAATTGCCGCTACCAGGAACCACGTCACAATGTTGCCGTCTTTTTCGAGTCCCGGAACCAGCGTCACGGCTACCCAAAACGCAAAGGCCACAATTACCCAACGAATTAATAAGCGCATGTGCTATTCTCCTTTTTCATCCGTTTCCAGTTTGTCTAATTCTTCCTTACTGTTGACATAAATAACCTTGTCAGTATTGTAAATGCCGCTGATCAATTCCCAACCCATAAATAAGGGTCCCAGGTGCAAAATCGCCAGCCAGACCATCAGGGCTGTCACCACATTCTTGGCAATCTGCAAATAAGAAGTCAGGTTGGCCTGGACTTGTTCCACGCCATTGGCAATCTGGAGAATCGTATCAACATATTGGTCCAACAAAGGGTTGATGTCGGCGACGACTTCGTTAATGGCGGCAATGTCCTCGGAGATCAACTGCACGTTGTCGCTCATCATGCCCAGGTTGGCGGCGTTGACCTCGAAGATGGGTTCCAGGTTGCGCAGTTCGGTGGAAACGCCATCAAGGCTTTCGGCAATGCCCACCAGCGATTCGTCCAGCGCGGTATCGGGATCGTAGTCAATGCCCAGGTCAAAGTTCAGGTCAATGCTTTGGCCTAACGGCAAGGGGATGGATTGGGCGAATTGGAAATCTTGCAGGCTGCGCAGGGTGTTATCCACCTGCCGCGCCAGTTCAGCCGACGAGTTGAGCGAGACTTGAATGGCCTCGACGCTGTTGGGCACTTCGCTGGCGGCGACGGTGGAGAGCTGGTTAACCAGCGGCTGCGTGTCGCCGATGGTCTGGCTGAGGCCGGCCGTTGTCATTTCGACGGTGGCGATGCTGGCGCTGGCCTGGTCAACGGCCGTTTTGGTGAGGGCAAAGGTATCTTCAACCGTTCCCAAGGTGTCCAACGTCAGGGTCAGCGTATTGTTTAAACCCACGCCAATCTGATCTATGGCCTGCCTCCCCAAAAATATGCCGGTGATTGCCAAAACCAGGCCAAGCAGTCCGGTAATTAACATGATAAAACCGATTATTCTTTTCAACTTTTATCCTCCTGAGATAAATTTTTAGCTAAGTTCAACATCGCCGCATATTCGGCGCGGAAAGCCGCCATAAAAGCATCCGGGTTAGCCATGACCTTGAGGTCTGCGCTCATCCCCACATGCACATATCCGGCAAAGCTGTAAATGGTAATTCCCAACCCCACCGGGCCGGATTGGGGCGCCCAGAACATCACCTGTTCAATTTTTTGCCCGGCCAGATAGCGCGCCTCGGTTGGGCCAGACACGTTGGAGATAACGGCCGTAGCCAACGTCCCAAACTGTTTCACCAGCGCATTTTGCACAGCCGCTGGGGCAAACCCCAGGGCGCTAATCAGCCGATAAGCGGTCATAGCGTCCGACGACTGCTTCAACCGGTCCATTTGGGCGCGCACTTCGGCCAGCCGTTCTTGCGGGTCGGCCATCGCCAACGGCGCCGACAGGAACACCACGCCAAACTGATTGCCCAGGCTGTTGGCCTGCTTCTTGGGTCGTAAATTTACCGGAATAGCCGCCCGAAACCGTGCGCCATTCACCGACTGCCCTTCCGCCAGCATGTAGCGCCGCAAACCGCCGACCAGCGCCGTCACCAAGATGTCGTTCAGGGTTCCGCCTAACCCGCGCCGTAAAAGCTGCACTTCGTGCATGGGCAGCGGCTCAGACCAGGCCACTCGTTTGCTGACGCCCGGCGAAGCGCAAAAGATAGTTTCTGGCTCGGCCACCTTCAAAGCCATTTGCATGGCCGATTGCGCGTAGGCCGTCCCTTTGTCCAACAGTTCCCGCGCCGTTTCCGGTTCGCTTACAATGCCTAACCCGGTGATCGCCAGCCGTCGCGCCCAACGCCTGCCGATGCTGGTGGCAATGGCGATCTGTTTGGCGATTTCGGTGACGCCTTCTGGGTTGTGCCCATTGGGTGAAACGGCCGTTACCGCATCCGGTGTTTGCCAGGCAACGGCCGTTGTATCCGTCAACGACAAAAGCAGTTCCGCCAGCGCTGTTCCATCGGCAATCGCGTGATGAATGCGAAACATAATCGCTCCGCCTGCGCCGTAGTTGTCAATGACGTGAATTTGCCAGAGCGGTTTGGAATGATCCAGCGGCATACTCACCAGATCGCTGGCTAACTCTTGCAGCGTGGCTTCGTCGCCGGGGGCGGGCAGCGCAATGCGATGCACGTGGGCGTTGAGGTCGAAATAGGGGTCATCTTCCCAATAAGCGCGTGCCAGCAGCATCGCGGGCCGAATCAGGCGCTGGCGCATTCGCCGCTGCGCCGCCAACCAGCGCTGCCGCAAGACGACCTTCAACTCATCCACGCCGACCGGCCGGGCAAACGTCAATATCCCGGAGATGAGCATTAAATTGGTTTTGTCTTCAATGCCTAAAATGGCAGCGTCCAGGTCGGAAAGGGGTTCGTATGATTCAGCCACGGCCGTGTACCCTTTGGGAATGGTTGTTTGTTGGTTGGTTTGTGAGCCAACATACCAACCAACTATGTATCTTTCAATGATTCGTTCCGCTTGGCTTCCAATTTAGGCGCCAGGTGCGTCAGTCGGCTCAAAAATGTTTCGCTGTATTTCGCTTCGTGATCGTAAATGACCCGCGTTCCGGCAAATATATCATGCCAGCCGACCCGTTCATCAGTAATCAGCACCCACACATAGCCCATAAACAGCGGCAAAGCGGATATCCAATACCCCAGGTAGCGCCGCAAACTGCGCATAAATGTCATCCGCGTCCCGCGTGGGCCAATGATACGAATTCCCATCACCGCTTTGCCCAACGTCTTGCCCGCCAACATCCAGAAAAAAATGTTGTAAACCAGCGCCACAAAAAACGTGAACCCAAATCCGGTCAAAAAAATGACGACGAAGCGGAAAAAGGAGTTGGTTCCGGCAATGGCCGTCAACACAAGCTCCAAATCAAAACTAAAAAAACGCAAGATTAGCGCCAGGATGCCCCACATGAAACTGATGGAAAAAGTAACCACCAAAATATCAATGGTAAAGGCCGCCAGGCGGGTGACAAACCCGGCATAATGACCAATAAACGTCGGCTGTTCCGGCTTTTTTTTAGATGGGCGTGGCATAAGTTATTTACTTTCTGGCCGGAGCATTGGCCCCTGCTCAAATTCGGACAAATCGGCCGGTGGTGGTTCTAGACGTGGACTGCGGCGGGTGATGGCGCGGGCGATGCGTTCGACCAGCGTGTCGGCGGTAAAGGTGCGTTCGCGGACCTGACCGACCATTTCGGTTGCCAGCCCGACGCTTTGCTGCTGCACCAACTCTTGCACTTCCTTGTTTTCCGCCAGATGCTCGATGAATTCGTCTACGACTTCGCCGAAGGCCAGCCGGGCCAATTCGCGGCTGACCGGTTCTTCTAATTGTCCCCGTTCGATCCAGCGCACAATTTCTGCCTGGCCGCGTTCAGCCGCCTGATCTAAACGTCGCTGCACGGGGTTCATCAGGCGGCTGCGGGTGATGGGGTGGGTGGTGCGCACGGCCGTTTGCGCCAACCGCTTCTGCATCCCCCACAACCGCGACAACCCACGCCGCGCCTGCTCCTCTCCGGCAAAAACCAGGCCGATGAGCGCGTGGCGGGTCAGGTCGGCTTGTTGTGGGCCGGGCGCTGCGCCGCCTTCGGCCATAGTCGAAGCCATAGCTTCGGCCATGTCTTCGCGCACGTACTCTTCCCATAAGGCCAGGCGGCGCGCCAGTTCGGCCGAGCCTTCCAACGCGCTGCCTACCAACAGGCGCGTCAGTGAATGCACGGCGTCGAATTCCGGTTCGATGGGAGTGGTGGCTGCTTCGTTTTGCCGGGGAACGGCCGTGTCCTCCGCCTCTTCCAGCAAAACCAGACTCGATTCACCCACAATGACCGCATCCGTCTCGTCCTCAACCGGAATGATGACAGCCTGGTTGACAGCGCCAGATGCTGCACCGTTCATCGTTGGCATTCGATCGCCGGTAGATTCCGCCATTTGTGGAGAATTTAATTCATTCATGATGCGTCCTTTCAGGCTGGAGGGATTACCAAAACATCGGGCCATAGCCAAAAATAGCCAGCCTTTTGCCAAAGCAACCAGTCACAAGCTTATTGTTTGCCGTCCTGCTTGTCAAGAAGAACGTGATCTAGAGCGCTAACAGGCTTGCATCAGGAACAATCAGCCGTTATAGTCCGGCAATGATGGCGAAAAATTCCGCCAGCCAGCGATGGTCACTCGTCAGGCAAAAAGGAGAATCGCGCATGGATCCGAATACTTTTATCGTCCCTCCCGGCCAGACAATTCAACTGGCCGACTACGATCCCCGTTTTACCGGCCCCTTCACCCACAAAAAAGAGGCAGAACGACAACTGGGTGAAGACCTGAAGCAGCTTCAGGCGCTGCAAGACGTTTTTTACGCTCAGGACAATTACGCCCTGCTCATCATTTTGCAAGCGCCGGACGCTGCCGGTAAAGATGGGGCCATCAAACACGTCATGTCTGGCGTCAATCCGCAGGGCTGCCAGGTTTTTAGCTTCAAAAAGCCATCCGATGAAGAGCTGGACCACGATTTTCTGTGGCGCTGCATGAAACGCCTGCCGGAACGCGGCCGTTTCGGTATTTTCAACCGCTCGTACTACGAGGAAGTGCTGGTTGTGCGCGTCCATCCGGCGATCCTGGAAGGGCAAAAGCTGCCGCCCTCCCGGCGCGGGCCGGACATCTGGCAAAATCGTTTTGAGGACATCAATAACTTTGAGAAATACCTTTCGCGCAACGGCATCATCATCCTTAAATTTTTCCTCCACCTCTCCAAAGAAGAGCAAAAGGAACGCTTTTTAGCCCGCCTGGATGAACCGGAGAAAAACTGGAAATTTTCTATGGCCGATGCCAAAGAGCGCGGCCATTGGGATGAATACCAGGCGGCTTATGAAGATTGCTTCAACCACACCAGCACCGAATGGGCGCCCTGGCACATCATCCCTGCCGACCGCAAATGGTTTACCCGCGCCACTATCGCCGACATCATCGTCAAGAAGTTGGAGTCGCTGCATCTGGCCTATCCCACGCTCAGCGCCGCCCACCAGGCGGACCTGGACCAGGCGCGAGAAGCGCTGTTGAGCGAGGCGTGATTTTTCGTGAACCGTATTCCGTATTCCGTATTCCGTATTCCGTAATCGGACGGAACACGGAATACGGTTCACGGAACACGGCCCACGCTCCACAAACCTACGGCAGCCAGGTTAGAGAATGCGCCCAGGGGCCAACGGCCGTTGCCAAATCATACAACGCCCCATCCACCGGCGCATAATACAACCGCCCCTGTTGGGCAATCGCCGCGCCGGAACCATCCGGCAGCCAGGCGATTTCCGGGGCATACAAGGCGGCGGGCACGGCGTTGACCCGTGCGGCCGGTTCATTGAAAGCGATGCGTTGGAACAGACCGGTCCCTTCCCCGCCATCTTCCGCCAGCAAGCCATAACCGAAACGGCCGTCAGCCCAATGCACCGGCGCTGTCGGATGAACCACCTCGGTGGAAAGCACCACCGACTCATCACGCTGCACAGCCCCGGCCTCCATGTTGACCCGCCAGGTTTCGCCGATGGCCGGGCCGTTTTCCGTTTCTGCCCGCACCATAAACAGCCGGTCATCCTGCATCCAGGTCAGTTCGGCGACCAGCGGGTCGGCGTATTGGAAGGTGTGGGGAATGGTCACAAGCTGCTTGGTCGGCACGTCGAACACGGCCTGAGTCGAGCCTTCGACGCCTGTGCCCAACCACAATAAAAGCCAACGGCCGTTCTTCGCCCAGGACAACGGACCAAAAGAGCGGCCAAACTCGGTGTCGTCGTCGCTGCTTGCCAGCAATTCCGGGCGGCTGGCCGACAAATTGTAAAGCAGCAGCCCGCGTTTATCGCCGAACACAAAAAAGTTATTGTCCTGATGCCAGACCATCGAGCGGCACAATCCGCTGCATGGTTCCACCAGTTCTGGCGGCGCGCCCGTCTCTGTTTCCACCACGTAAAGCTGGCCGTTCAGGTCGGCGGTCAGCACCAGCGCCGACGCTTCGCCCAGCCCCAGGCCGCCAAACGCCGCCTGACGGCCGTCTGGCGACAGGGCAAACGCGGGAGCGCCGATGTCGCTAACGGCCGTTACCAGCACCCGCCGATCCCCCGTTTCCAGGTTCAGATAGCTCAGTTCGTAGGTGTGGATGGTTTCGGTGATAGCCGTGGCCGTGTTGGAGATTTGCGTGGTATGTGTCAGACGGGCCACCAGGGCGCGACGGCCGTCCTGACTGAGCGCATAATCGGCCACGTCGCCGACAATGGGCTGCAACCATTGATTGCGCTTATCGTCGCTGGCGGCTTCGTCACCGCCGGGCAGCAGCGTCACCACCTGCCGCGAAGCCGCCTGCCAGCGCCGCAACGCCCCATCGCCGATAAACAGCAGGTCATGGCTGACCGCCGGTAAATTCCCGGCCGTCACCGGCTGCGATTGGGGATCGGCGGGCAGGCTTTGCGGCGTGGCGGTGGGGGCCAGGGTGGGCGTTTCGACGGGCGTGGGTGAGGATTGGGCAACGGCCGTTTCCCGTTCACCCGGCCCTAACGTCGGCAGGGCTTGCTGCGTCACCACCAGCGCCGGGGGTTTGTTTTCCAGGGGCGTTGGCGGCGGTGGCAGCGTCGCCTGCCCGCTGCTATCGCTCCCACAAGCTGCCAGCAAAACCAGCAGCACAGTTACCAGCAAAATTAACTTTCGAGTTGTCATAAGGTTCAATCTCCGTGCCCTTTGTGCCTCCGTGGGGAACAATTCCTTACAAGCTTTTGTTGCGCAGCATGTCGCGGAAACGCGGGGCCAGTTCGGCGATGATCGGCGACGGTTCGGCGGGCTGCCAGGTTTTGTACGCTTCTTTTTGCGGCGCGGGCCAGACTTCCGGCGAGTGGATGATGGTTCCGGGGGTAACGGCCGTCAACAACACATCCAACGCCTGCGCAATCACCCGCCGCTGCCCGGCGGCGGCGCCCGGCTGCCCCAACGTCTGCCCGAACGGGTATTCCACGGCCAGCGTGCGCGGCGCACCCACTTTTTCCGCCCAATAGGGCATCATCGTCACCAAGATAGTGCTTAAACCAGATGCTTCCAGTGTACGCGCCAGCACGGGCACGTTCAGGCAGCAGTCCGGTCAGGTGGGCGTCAGCAGCACGCAGTCCACGCCGGCGGCCCGGAATTTCGCCGCCACTTCCGGCCCGTAGACCTGCTGCCAGGCCGATGTATCCGCCGGAAAGCCCTGGAAGCCCATGAAGGAATAGGCTTCATCGGCCAGGCCGCCAATCACTCCGGCGGCGGCCAATTCCTGAAAGCGCTTGATGGGCAGGACGACGTTGAAATCGGCTTCGGCGAAGGCCGGATTGAGGTGCAGGTGGCTGACACCGATGTCGGCCTGGGTCACGTCGGCGGGGATGGTGCGATAGGTGGGGTCGCCCCAGGTCGGTTCGCGCTTTTCCCGTTCCACGTCAAACGGCCGTTCCACCCCGCGCCGGTACAACCCGCCAGACGTGATGAGGCCGAATTTGAGGGTGGCTAACGGCCGTGTGACGGCCGTCCACGGAATCGGCAGCTCCGGCTCCCGCTCGGTCATCTGGTAAAACGCCCCAATCAATCTGGGTAAAAACTTAAAGCTATCAACCATGATCAATTGTCAATGGTCAATTGCCAATTGCTAATGGCCAACGGAAGGTCTTTCCGTTGACAATTAACAATTGACCATTCGCTGTTGACCATTACTCCCCTTTCCATTCTGCCTTGCGCTTGTTCACAAAGGCGTCCATGCCTTCTTTCTGGTCCTGAGTGCTGAAGAGCATGTAGAACAGGCGGCGCTCGTGGGCCAGCCCGGCCTGGAGCGAGGTTTCGTAGACGGCATTGATGGCTTCTTTCGCCAGGCGCACGGCTACCGGCGCACGGTCGGCGATTTGTTGCGCCAGTTTGATGGCTTCGTCCAGGTACACATCGGCCGGGAAGACACGGTTTACCAGACCAAACTGCTGGGCTTCAACGGCCGTCAACCGCCGATCATTCAGAATCATCTCCATCGCCAGCGCCTTGCCCACCGCATAGGTCAGGCGCTGCGTGCCGCCCGCGCCGGGGATAATGCCCAGGTTGATTTCCGGCTGGCCGAAAACGGCCGTATCACTCGCCACAATCATGTCGCAGGCCATCGCCAGTTCCATGCCGCCGCCAAAAGCAAAACCCGACACCGCGGCAATGATCGGCTTGCTAATCTGCCGCAACTCGTCCCAATAGCCGATGAACGGGTTGTCCAGCATAGCCACCACTGTGGCGTTCGCCATCTCTTTGATGTCGGCCCCGGCGGCAAACGCCCGTTCACTGCCGGTGACCACCATCGCGCCAACGGCCGTATCGTGGTCGAATTGGGTCAGGGCGTCCAGCAGTTCGGCCATGAGTTCGCGGTTCAGCGCATTCAGCGCTTTCGGCCGGTTGAACTGGACAATGCCCACACGGCCGTCCATGCGGGTGAGAATGTATTCATAGGTCATGGGGTCCTCCTTGTTTTGGGAGACTGGTGTCCGGGTTCGGTAATCTGTATTCCGTAATCCGTATTCCGTAATCCGTATTCGGTAATCCGTATTCGGTAATCCGTGGGGCGCTATCTCTGGTATGCGCCAACGGAATACGGAATACGGTATACGGAACACGGAAAACGAACACCAGTCTCCGTTGAAGTCTGACTGTATTCTGCGACGAATTCTAGCGGAGCGATTGGCACAACGCTACGGCCGTTTCCAAATCCAGCCCGTTTTCGGCCGCCAATACCGCCGGTGCAAGAACGGCCGTCACTTCCACCAGTAGTTTGTTGGCCGCGTCACGCACTTCCTGGGCCGTCGCTTTGTTGTGCAAAATAAAGGCCAACAACTGCGCCGCCATCTCCGGCCGGCCGCGTCGGGCGGCCAGCGCCGCCAGCGCATTCAGCGCCTCCAGCGTCAGCTTCACATCGCCGCTGCGCTGCGCCAGGGTGAGCGCCTCCTCCAGCTCGGCGCTGGCCTGCCCCAGGTCGCCGGTCGCCAGCGACACGCCACCCAACCCCACCAGGGCCACGGCCGTTCCCCGATCATCCTGCTGCTGCCGCTTAAACCCCAG
>CALFEW010000872.1 GCA_937958365.1 uncultured Chloroflexota bacterium
GGAAACATTAGCGCCGGACGCGGAAATTCTGGTGCTGGCTTCCGGCAACCTGGGGTTGGTATACGCAACCAGGCGGGAGGAACGGGCGACGATGGAGCAGATCGAGACCATTTATCCTGGCTTGCTGGCCGGCCTGGCCCAACATGAAGGCGTGGGCTGGCTGATGGTGCGGTCGGCGGAACATGGGCCGTTGGTGATTGGGGCAAACGGCCGTTACTACCTCTCCCAAGACCGCGTCGAAGGCGAGAACCCGTTGACCGGCTTCGGCCCCAATGCGCGCCACCACCTGCTGCGCTACGACCAATTCCCTGACGCGCCGGACGTGTACATGAACAGCTTTTACAATGCCGAGACCGACGAGGTGGCCGCGTTTGAAGAGCTGATCGGCTGTCATGGCGGGTTGGGCGGGCATCAGACACGGCCGTTTCTCATGTATCCCGCCGAACTGGAAATTACCGAGCCAGACCTGGTAGGGGCTGAGGCCGTCTACCGGCAGCTAAAAACCTGGCTAAACCAAACCCACGTCGTCACCGACGATGAGGGTTTGGCAGCGCGCCCGGCTGACTAATTCTTTCATATACCCACTGCTTCCCGGCCCATGACGCTACCCACTGTAACCCACCCCCTCCGCCGACACATATTTGAGGCCCTGGCGCTGCTGTTGATCGTGCTGCTGGCGGCCTGGCTGCGCCTGGGCTGGCCCGGCGTCAACTCCTTCGGCTTCGACGAGGCGCGGGTGAGTGACATGGCCCTGCAAATGGCCCGCGAAGGCAAATTTGCCGCCCTGGGGATGCAGTCGTCTACCGGCGTGCCTAATTTTGCCGCTTCGGTCTGGTTTTTCGCCCTGCCCTATGCCCTGTCCACCAATCCGCTGGTCGCTACCAGTCTGGTTGGCCTGCTAAACGTGTTGGCGGTGGTGGGCATGTGGTGGTTGGGGCGCACCGCCTGGGGCAAAACGGCCGGACTGGTTGCGGCGCTGCTGTATGCCGCGTCGCCCTATCTGGTTTTTTATGGGCGCAGCATCTGGAGCCAGAATTTGCTGGCGCCGCTGGCCGTGTTGTGGGCCGTCGCCATCGTCGCCGGGCTGAAGCACAACAATCCCTGGCTGATTGGCCTGCACGCCTTTCTGGCCGGATTTGTGGGGCAGATTCATTTTGCCGGTTTTGCCCTGGCCCTGGCATCCCTGTGGATTGGCTTTCGTTTCCGGCTGTGGCGCTGGTGGACGGCCGTTACCGCCGGGCTGCTTCTGGCCGGGCTGATGGCGCTGCCCACCATCACCATCATCTGGCGCAGCGGCGATGGCGCGAAAGCGGTCATCCGCGATTTGCTGGCGGAAGGCACGGCCACAGAAACGGACCGGTTTGTCGCCTGGCGGCAGCTTGGGCAGTTGGGTCTGGCGCAGGATTGGGAAAAGTTTTGGCTCAATGTGGACTGGACCTGGCCGCAGCCGCTGGCCGCCGGTTTGCAGATTGGCAGCCTGCTGTTGGTGGCGCTGGCAGTCATCGGCGCAATGTGGGTTCTGAAACGGAAAACGGGCAACGGCTTACGGACGCTCCTACCCGTAACCCGAAGTCCGTATACCGTATTCCGATGGCGTTTACCAGAGTCAGCGCCCTACGGAATACCGAATACGGATTACCGAATACGAAT
>CALFEW010000873.1 GCA_937958365.1 uncultured Chloroflexota bacterium
AAGGATACCGCGGCTACAAATTGTAAAGGACATATCATCTGAGCTGGACCATGCCGTATTTAGCCAATATTCACCTCTGGTAGTTGAATTTTTACGAGGGAGCCTTTTCTGATGACGCCTGTTTTTTACGGCCGTTTACTGGTCAAGAAAATTATACGATCAACCGCCCCCGGCTTCCAGTCATTGCCAACCAACCTCAGCGCCACACGTAAATCGAACCTGTATCTGGCCTTTAACGT
Source organism: uncultured Chloroflexota bacterium (assembly GCA_937958365.1). Lineage (GTDB taxonomy): Bacteria > Chloroflexota > Anaerolineae > Promineifilales > Promineifilaceae > Leptovillus. The sequence goes on from CALFEW010000873.1 coordinate 240, forward strand.
TTCTAAATCTTGCTCCGCTATATTGACCACCAATGAAATCTTACAGGCGTGAGAACGCCAGGGAGCAAATGAAATGAACAAAACAAAAATCAATTACTGGGTTGACGTGGTAATTGCCATCGCTTTTCTCTTAAGCGCCATCAGCGGCCTCGTCTTTCTGCTGCCACTCACGACAACAACTGTTTTAGGAATAAGCTTCGCCGTTTGGGACCAACTACACATCTGGGGCAGCCTGGCGATGATAAGCGGCGTCCTGGTGCATCTGGCGCTGCACTGGAAATGGGTGGTAACAATGACGCGCAAAAGCTTTGCCGGACCCGGCCAGGCCGCGAAAGGGCAGACCCGGGCGCGGGAAAAGCGAGAACCGGTCGGACAACCGGCAACGGCCGTTACCCCCACCAGTAAACAACTCAACCGGCGCGAATTTCTACAATACGCCGGCATAGGCGCACTGGTAGCCGGAGCCGGAGCCATTTCCTACAAAACGTTCTTCGACAGCGCCAGCCAGACGGCAGACTCCGTAGCCGCCAGCGCCGCCTCGACCCCGACCGGGGCCACGACCGGGGCCACGACCGGGGCCACGACCACGACCGCAACTACGGCCACAGCCACGTCCATTCCTCTGACCGTGCAGAACAGCACCACCACCGGCGCTGTGGCCTGCCGCAAAGGCAAAGTCTACGATGCCTATCCCGGAAGCTGCCACGACTACGTGGACGCGGACGGCGACGGCTACTGCGACTACTCCATCCCCGCCTGATACACCGCATTCTACCTTCACCCTGATAAGTTCCCGGCGCTTACGCAAGCACCGGGAACTTTATCTTTGGCGTCTCAAACGCCACTAGTACCCATAACCTGAAGTCCCTATTCCGTATTCCGTAATCCGTATTCCGTATTCCGTATTCGGTGTTCCGAGGGCGTTTTCCAGAGGTGCGCCCTACGGAATACCGAATACGGATTACCAGATACGGGTACTAGTCGCCAGCGCCCCCACCCTCCACCGCCCGACCGGACGTATTGCCGCCCACCCCCAAAATAAGATACTATTAAGCCAACCTACTATTCCCACTTTTAATAAGGAGAGCCTCATGGACATCTCACTCACCATCAATGGCGTCTATCAAACCCTCAACGCCCAACCCACCGATAGCCTGCGCGATGCCTTGCGACAGGCCGGTTACTTCTCCGTGCGCTTTGGCAGCCACGATGGCGTTACCGGCGCAGCGGCCGTTTTGCTGGATGGCAAACTGGTCAACAGCGACACCTTGCTCGTCGGGCAGGCCGTCGGCCACGCCATTGAGACGGTAGAAGGGTTGAACACGGCCGTTGGCGACCTTCACCCCATCCAAAAAGCCTTCATGGAAACCGGGGCCATCCAATCCGGCTACTCCACCCCGGCCATGATTCTGGCGACGAAGGCGCTGCTGGCCCACACCCTCACCCCCACCGAAGCCGACGCCCGCGACGCGCTTAGCGGCGTCTTGTGCCGGGAGACAGGGTATGTCAAACCCGTCGAGGCCGTCCTCCGCGCCGCCGCCTACCTGCGCGGCGAAGACGTGCCGCCCTACGAAGGCCCGCCCATCATAGACGCCACCTACTACGCCGAAATGCCGCCCGCCGACAACCAGAACGACACCCCCGACTTCTCCGGCGGCTCCTCCGAAATCCGCAATCCGAAATCCGAAATCCTCACCAAGCCCCAGGTAGACATCAAACTCACGTCCGGCGTGCCGGAAACGGCCGTTGTCGGCAAATCGGAAACCAAAGTAGACGCCATCAAACTCGCCAAAGGCAACCCCGCCTTCGTAGACGACATCGAAATGCGCGGAATGCTCTACGCCAAACTGCTCACCAGCCCCCACGCCCACGCCCGCATCCTGGACATAGACGACAGCGAAGCGCTGGCCCTGCCCGGCGTGCGCGCCATCGTCCATTACAAAAACGTGGCGCGGGTAAAGTACGCTTCCGGCGGACAAAGCTACCCCAACCCCCACCCGCACGATCAGGTCAGCTTTGATAACAAAGTGCGTTACGTAGGGGATCGTGTTGCGGCCGTGGCCGCCGACACGCTGGCGATAGCCGAAGCGGCCCTGAAGCTGATCAAGGTCGAATATGAGGTCTTACCGGCCGTTTTCGACGAAAACGAAGCCATCCAGCCCGGCGCGCCCATCATCCACGACGAGCCGGATACCGCCGACATCCACGACGCCGGCCGCAATATCGTCCACCACATCAAAGCCCACCTGGGCGACGTAGAGCAAGGTTTTGCCGAAGCCGATTACGTGTTCGAGCGCCACTACTACGTCCATCAGGTGCAGCAAGCGCCCATCGAGCCGCACATCGCCATCAGTTGGTGGGACAGCGATGAGCGGTTGGTCATTCGCACCAGCACGCAGGTTCCCTTCCACGTGCGCCGCATGGTCGCGCCGCTGTTGGGGCTGCCCGTGCGCCAGATTCGCGTCATCAAGCCGCGCATCGGCGGCGGCTTCGGCGTGAAGCAAGAGATGCTCATCGAGGACATCGTCGGCCACTTAACCATCAAAACCGGCCGCCCCGTGCGCCTGGAACTGACCCGCAGCGAAGAATTCCGCAGCAGCCGCACCCGCCACCCGCAGACCATCACCTGGAAAACGGGCGTCATGGCCGATGGCGCCCTGCACAGCCAGAAATTTAGCGTCGTCGCCAACA
>CALFEW010000874.1 GCA_937958365.1 uncultured Chloroflexota bacterium
GCTGGCGAATATGCGCGCAGAGAAAGGAATGACAATGAGTGAGGACAAGGCATTAGTACAGCTGCAATTTCAGGATTATCGCATTCGGCGCATCATGGATGAAGACACGGGGGGAATGGTGGTACGCTGTTGTTGACGTGATTGAAGCGCTCACAGATAGCCAAAAGCCCCGCGATTACTGGTACCGAATGAAAAAACGGTAACTGAAAATGAAGGCGTTGAACTGTCGACAATTTGTCGACAGTCTAAATTAAGGGCGCCCAACAATCGTTTTTACGATACCGATTGTGCAGACACAGAGGGAATGTTACGCATTATTCAGTCAATTCCTTCTCCCAAAGCGGAATGGTGTTGAAGATTTGATCACGGAGACATCTTAGATGTCTCCGTGATTTTTAATTACAGGCAAACTGGCAGGAAATAGAGCAGCATCCTCTTTTTGTCACCCATGATGGCCTGCGGCCATGGGCTTTGTGAAGTTTTAATAAGGCCCGGTGTGATGAGGCCGGTTGTAGACCTTGCGTCTGCAACCGGCCTTTTTGTTTACCCATATGCAATCAAAGGAGCGTTTTCCATGTTTGTCCAACGTGTATTCAACCATTCGGCTGCGCTCATGGCCGGCCTGGTTTCCCGTCTCATCTTCAGCCGCTGGGCGCGTGGTTATGAAGAACATCATGGCGCCTGCGAGGATGCCTACGCCGCTCATATCGGGCCGCTGTACCTGGAGGTCAACCAGTGTTTCGTTCTGGATCACCATGATGCTTACGTTGGTGTTCGGATTCCAACGCTGCACCACAGCAACGGCCGTTGGCAGTGGGGTCGGCTGCACCTGGGGTATCGGTTCTGTCAGGGTGACGAGCAGGTACGGCAAACTGGTGTGGATGTTTACTGGTTTCGGCCATTACCCAAAGTGGTCTACAGCAAGGCAAGCCCGCCTGCTGACGACGAATATTTCCCCTTCTAATGTCTTATCTGGGGAGCGGCGCAATCACGCCCTCCCCGCTTAATAACCCATTTCACCCCAATTCAATAGGAGAAAGATGATGACCGTTTTACGTTTTGATGATAATCGAGGTGGTTTAGCCTATCCGTTTCTGCCCAATGAACTACAGTGGCAGATTGTCTCTCATACGTTCGGCGACGAAGAAGCGCTGACCAAGATTTTCCAGGTCGCTCCCCCTACCCTCCGCTGGGTGAAGGACGATAAAGTGCTGGATTTAACCATTCCTGGCATGGATACTCAAACTTTCCTGGCTCGCTCCGGTTTGCAACTTTCCATGCATAAAGGTGGTTACGTGTTGAGCAAACGGCTCTCCCGCGTCATGCGGCCGTTTCGTTACTGGGGCTTCTTCCGCGATACCGACATCACGATAGATTACAACCCGCACCTCAACGGCCGTCTGTGGGATGGCAGCGGCCAGGTCAGCCGCAGTTTCATCCAGCGCCTGGCCGACAGCCTGGATCTCGATGAAC
>CALFEW010000875.1 GCA_937958365.1 uncultured Chloroflexota bacterium
GATCTCCACAATTTGCTCCGGCAGCGCTTTGGCGAAAGGCGTCAGCTTGCCCGACCCCCGCGAATCACTGGTCACCACCAGAATGTCTCGGTCAGCCTGCGCCAGCCGGAGCAGCGTCGCGGCGAAAACTTCCAGGTTTGCTTTACCGGGTTCCATTGTTTGCTCCCCATGCGGCCTGGGCTGTGTCTAGTTCGGCCATCGCCGTGGCAAATTCCGCGTCGGTGGGCACATGGTGATGCCAACCGACCTGATTCTCAATGAAGCTGATGCCCTTACCCTTGGTGGTGTGCGCCAGAACCATGTTGGGTTTGCCCGGCTCAAAGGGCAGTTGGTTAAAAACAGCCATCAACTCCGGGATGCTGTTGCCATTCACTTCGCGCACGGCATAACCGAAGGCGGTAAATTTCGCATTTAAGTGGGTGATGCCCGTCACCGCCTCTATCGGGCCGGTAATTTGCAGCCCGTTGTAGTCTACAATCGCCACCAGATTGTCCAGTCCGTAATGGGCGGCGCTCATCGAGGCTTCCCAGTTGGAGCCTTCCTCCAGTTCGCCATCGCCTAGAAGCGTGAAGACGCGGTAGGAACGGCCGTCTTTTTTCGCCGCCAACGCTGTGCCCACGGCAATGGGCAGCCCATGCCCCAACGCGCCCGTGTTTTGCTCCACCCCGTTCACCTTGCGCGTCGGATGGCCGATAAAATGGGACTGGTACTGGTTTAACGTGTCTAAAACGGCCGTTGGATAAAAACCCTTATCGGCCAGCACCACGTACAATGCTTCGACAGAATGGCCTTTGCTTTGAATGTAACGGTCTCGATTGGCGTCCTGGAAATTCTCCGGCGAGACGTTCATGACATAGTTGTACAAAATATTCAGAATGTCCACGGCCGACAAACTGCCGCCTGTATGACCGGAATTCGCCTGCTTGATGATCGTCAAAACTGTTCGGCGATATTCAATGGATTTTAGTTCAAGCTCTCTGGCGATTGTATTGAGCATCTCTCTTTCTCAGTTGATGATTTACTGCTCTTGAATAATTATTCAGCATGTGATATTATTTCAGATATGGGCAGATTACATGATTCAGATGGTTTTGTCAAGGCAATTTGCATAACTATTCAAGGAAAATATCATGGCTCGAATTGACGAACTACGCTTGATGACCCGCGTGGCCCGCATGTATTACGAACGCAACATGCGCCAGGCCGACATCGCCCAACAACTGGGTCTCTCCCAGGCGACCATTTCCCGCCTGTTCAACCGCGCCAGGGAAGAAGGCATCGTGCGCATCTCGGTCAGCGTGCCGCAGGGCGTCTACACCGACCTGGAAGAGCAGCTCATCGCCCGCTATAACTTGCGTGACGCCATCGTGGTGGACTGTATGCGCGACGACGAGCAAATCATTCAGCGCGACCTGGGCGCAGCCGCCGCCTATTACGTCGAATCCACCATCAAACCCGACGAGGTGATCGGCCTTTCCTCGTGGAGCGCCACCTTGCTGGCGCTGGTAGACGCCATGCACCAGACGCCGCGCAAAAATGGCGTCCAGGTGGTGCAAATCTTGGGCGGCATCGGCAATCCGGCGGCCGAGATTCACGCCGCCCGGCTCACGGGCCGTTTTGCCAAACTGGTTCACGGCACGGCCACGTTTCTGCCCGCGCCCGGCGTAGTGGGATCGGAAGCCACGCGCCAGGTTTTTCTGGAGGATCAGTACGTGCGGGCGGCGATGACACTGTTTGATAAGGTGAGTCTGGCGCTGGTGGGGATTGGCGCGGTGGAACCTTCGGAGCTATTGGCGGACAGCGGCAACATTTTTACCGACGAGGAGCAGGATATTTTGCGCGGTGAGGGGGCGGTGGGGGATATTTTGTTACGCTTTTTTGACGAAGACGGCCGTCCTGTGCAAACGGCGCTGGGGAACCGGGTCGTCTCGATGACCCTGGAGCAGCTTCACCGGGCCGACCGGGCGGTAGCTGTGGCCGGCGGCCGGCGCAAACACGACGCCATCCGGGGGGCGCTGCGCGGCGGCTGGATCAACGTATTGATTACCGATAGCTTTACAGCCCAACGACTGGTGACGCCAACCCACACAACGCCGCTATGAGACAGCCAAAACCCGCCGACTCAACCGGCGAATCCGGTGGCTATCTGCCGTAATATGGTGAAGGCCGTCGCCGTTACCGCCGGGAAATCCAGCGTACCGGCCTCAAATTCTCCGGCGGCTACCTCGTCGGCGGTGAAGCGGGCGCGCAGGCCAACGTATTGGGCAACGGCCGTGCGCCGCGTTTCTTCCAA
>CALFEW010000876.1 GCA_937958365.1 uncultured Chloroflexota bacterium
TCATCACCTGTTCATCGGCGCAGTACTGCCCCGTCAAATTCGCCGTGTCCGGGTGGCTGGCCAGCCAGACGGGCGTCCGCGCCCCATCGTCGGGCGAAGTCTGTCCCCCGAAGCCGAGGTCGTTGCTCAGTTTGGAGTTGACGTCACCAGGATGGCAGGCGTTGACGACTACCTGATGCGCCGCCAGACGGCGGGCGAAAGCGGCCGTAAGCATCCGATTGGCCTGTTTGGACTGGCGGTAGGCCTGGTTGTTGTCGTAGAGCCGGCGTTTAAATTCCACATCTGTCAAATCCAGGTTGCCTGCGTAATAGCTGGCTACATTCACAACACGGGCGGGCGCGGAATGGATCAGCCGGTCGCGGAAAGCCTGGATGAGCCAGAAATAGCCCAATACATTGGTGGCCCATTGCATCTCAACACCTTCTGGCGTTTCCAGGCGACGGCGTGGTGTTGCCGCCGCATTATTAACCAGGACGTGCAACGGCCCTGACCAGCGGTCAGCCAAAGCGAGAATGTCGGCCTGCCGGGACAGGTCGGCTATTTCGTATTGCACCTGAGGGTTGCCTGTGGTCGCCCGTACCGCTTCTGTTGTCGCCGCCAGTTGGGATTCGTTCCGGCCCACCAAAACCAATTCGTAACCGGGTAAAGCGGCCAGTTGGTGGGCGATTGCCTGACCAATCGCCCCATTGGCTCCTGTCACCAAAGCGACGCGCCTTGTTTCTATCCGTTCCCGAACCATCTTTTCTCCTTGTTGGCTGCCGACATAGGCAATAGCCCATACTCGCCTACAGCCTCTATTAACGGAAAACCGCCTGCCTTTTCCGGCCAAGTTGTAGCGGTAAAGCGGCCTGACGGCAAGGGAAAAGGGGATCAGATGGTTGTTCCTCATTCACTGTTGGCGATTGGTGTTGGGGAACGGCCGTTTCTGTACACGAGATTTACACCTACCAGGCCGTCAGCTTCCAAATTTCTGGCTGCCAGTTGCTCCGCTGGTCGCCAATATCAGCGTAGATGATCACGGCCGTTTTCAAGGCCACCATCGCCGCTTCCTGCTGCCCCATTTGATGATACAAGTCGGCCAGATTGTTGTGCAAGGCCGCCTCCCGGTGTCGGTCGCCAAAAGTTTGACAGAGGCGCAACGCCTTCTGAAAACAAACGAGAGCCTCGTCGGTGTTGCCGGCAGCTGCTTCTACCAGGGCCAGATTGTTCAGCACTGCTGCCTGCTGGTCTACCTCGCCCTCCTTTTCCGCCAGAGAAAGGCTCCGCTCAAGACAGTGCCGCGCCCCGGCCAGATCAGCCTGAACGCGGGCCAGCATTCCCAAGACGTTGAGCGCCTGCATGAGCGCGGCGGTGTCGCCAGTCGTTTCCGCCAGCGTTAACGCTTCTTTGCCCAGCGCCAGGGCGCGTGGCTGGTCGCCGCGCCGGAAGGCGGTCAGACTACAGTCAGCCAGCAGACAGGCTTGCTCCCCAGGAAATTGGACCGCCGCCAGCGCCGCCTGAAAATGACTTTCGGCCAGTTCCCACTCCCCGCGCCGCTGGTGGACGTGGCCTAGTTTTTGTTCCAACCGGGCCAGATGCGCTTCATCGCTTTGGGCAACGGCCGTTTCATAAGCCAACAGCGCCGCTTCATATTCCCCTTGCAAGGTTTGTAAATCACCCACAGCTTCGTGCAAAACGGCCGTTGCGGAATGGCCCAAAGCCAACGCCGCCTGAAAATGGGCCAGCGCGGCCACATTGGCATAGACAGAACGCGCCGCCTCGCCGGCAAGCTTATAATAACTGGCTGCTTCCGCAGCCAGACCGGCCAACTGGTAATGGCGCGCAATCTGGCCCGCTGATCCCGTGTGATGCTGGGCCAATCCCGCGGCCACGCGCCGGTGCAGCAACCGCCGCCGCGCCAGACTGGTCTCCTGGTAGACCAACGCCCGCATCTTTTCATGATGAAAATCATAGCCCACACTTTTGCCTGTCGCCGACTCCATCAGCACGCCCTGGCCCATCAACTGTTCCAGAGCCATCACCGTCTCTTCCTCGCTGCGACCACTGACTGCCTGCAAGATATCAAAGGAAAAGGAACGGCCGATAACGGCAGCCGTTTGTAACAGTTGGCGGGCGGTTTCGGAAACGGCCGTTAAGCGGGTTTGCAGCAACCCTTGTACCCCCACCGGCATTTCCCAATCGGCTGCCCCTGCTTCCGGCATGGCCGCCAGGTACGAGGCCACAAAAAAGGGCAGACCTTCCGTTTCCTGATAAAGACGCTCCCCGAATTGAGCCGGGGCATCGGCGCGCATGGCTCGGACCAAGGCCGCTACCGGTTCCGGTCCCAGGCGCGACAACGGCATGACCGATCCCCACCCGGCCCGCTGGCTTTCGGCCAGCAGGGCGCGCAAACGATGCCGGACGGGTACGCTTTCGCTGCGCCAGGTAACCACGATGAAGAGCGGTCGGTCGGCCAGCCGCCGCGCCAGGTAGGTGAGTAAATCCATTGAATCGGCGTCGGCCCAGTGCAAATCGTCCAGAAACAGAATGCCGGGTGGCGGCGCGCTGGCGGTGGTGGTCAACAGTTGGGCCATAGCTTCAAAAAAGTGCGCTTGCGCTCCTGGGCTGCTGCTGGTTATGGGTGGCAGCGGCCCGTTGGCTAATTCAGGCGCCAGCCGAGTGACATCCGCCAGCCAGTGGGCGGGCAGCGTTTGCATCCGGGCGACAAGCTGGGGTTGGGCAGCGGCGGCCCGCAGCCCGGTGATAAACGGGGCGTACGCCAGGCCGGTTTCCCCTGCGTAGCAGCGGGCACACACGACATTGGCTGTCAACGAGGCCAGAAACTCCTCAACCAGCCGGGTTTTGCCTATGCCCGCTTCCCCTTCAATGACGAGAAAACGACCGTCTGGTCCCACCTCATCATACGCCTGACGCAGCCTGTCCAATTCGCTTTCCCGCCCTACAAACGGTAAGGGTGATTGCCCGGAAGCATTTGCCGAACCGTGTGGGTTGGCTATGAACTGGGCGCTGACCACGCCGGTGGTCAACCGATTTTCGCGGATGGCCTCATAAAGCGCCGTCGTTTCCGGCAAGGGCGCCACGCCCAACTCTTCGTCCAGAATGCGCACACAATCGCGGTATTGGCGCAAGGCGGCGTTGGGTTGGCCCAGGGATGTGTAGATGTGCATGAGCTGGCAATGGACTTCCTCGCGCAGCGGGTCTAAACGCAGCCACTGTTGGGCGTATTGCCGGGCGGCGTCGAATTGGCCCTCTCTGGCAGTGTTTTGTACCAGGTGGGCCAGGGTCTCGCCGAGTTGACGGCGCAGGTGTTCGCTTTGTTGCAGCTGCCAGTCGTCGAATGGGAGGCTGTCGCGCAGGGAGAAGCCGGTTAAAAAGTCGTCGCGGTAAAGGGTAACGGCCGTTGCCAGTTCACCTTGTTTGGTGGCTTGCTCAAATTGGGTCACGTCGCACCAAACGCCGTTGGGTTCCAGGCCAATTTGTTCACGGGTGGCGACAATGGGGCTGTCGCCGATGGTGGCTTTGAGGGCGGAGAGAGTGCGGCGCAGGGCGGCTTTGGCGTGGCTGTCGTCGAAATCGGGCCAGAGGAAAGCGGCGAGGAAATCGCGTGACGGCCGTTCACCGCTGAGGGCCAGGTAAGCCAGCAGGGCGGTGGCTTTGCGCGTGTCGGGTTCAACGATACGGCCGTCTCGTTCAATACGCGGCGGGCCGAGAAAGAAGAGTTTAAGAGGCGCCATTTTTCCATTTTACCTGCATTTTCATAACGGTAAATGGTTCGTAACGTTTTTCGTAACGCTGGAGAGACGGTCATTCGCTATCGTGTGCCCTAAGTAAGCCTGACAAGCTGTGGAGGAAAAAGAAAATGACTCTGGAAATCACCTTTATTTTGATGTTACTGACCTTTATTGTGGGCCTGATTACCGGCGTACGGCTGGTCAAATAATTGGAGAAGGATCGCCATGCCTCAAAAAACACTGAGTACGCAGCAGACTATGAGTATGGGAGAAACGGCCGTTGATGGATTGTTAGCTGGTTTGGTGGGCGGGGGAGTGATGGCCCTCTTTTTGCTGACGGCGGGTTGGCTGGCGGGCGCGCCGCCGCTGACCACGCTGGCTTATTTTGACCCGGCGCAGACGGGTAGCTGGCTGACCGGCCTGCTGGCGCATCTGGCGGTGGCGGCGATTTATGGGGTGGGGTTTGGATTGCTGATAGGGGTGGTGGGGCGGTTACGGCCGTCGGCTCTGCGCGGGCTGTGGCTGTGGGGCATGGGCTATGGGCTAGCGCTGTGGCTGTTGGGGCTGGGAGTGGTGTTAACGGCCGTTGGCGCTCCGCTGGCGCAAATTCCGGCCTGGCAGTTTGCCCTGGCGCACGTTGTTTATGGCGGAGTGCTGGGTTTTTGGCTTGGTAAACATCGATAATCTAAGTCAATGGAGGGTATGATGAAACGTGTTTTGAAATGGATTGGCATTGTTTTGGCTGGATTGGTGGGGCTGGTTTTGTTAACGGCCGTTATCCTGCACTTTGTCGGCCTCTCACGGCTGAACAACGCGCCAGAGGTGGCGACGAAACCGGTAAGCGTGCCCACCGACACGGCGGCCGTAGCACGAGGCGAGCATCTGGTGAACGTGATCAGCTCGTGCGGCACGTGTCATGGCGAAGATCTGGGCGGGCAGGTCTTCTTTGACGGCGAAGTGGGCAGCTACGTTTTTGCCGCCAACCTGACGGCAGGCGCGGGCGGCGTAGCGGCCACCTTTAGCGACGCCGATTGGGAACGGGCGATCCGGCATGGGGTGGGCAGCGACGGCCGTGTCCTGGTGATTATGCCCTCCAACTTCTACCAGCATTACAGCGACGCCGACCTGGGGGCGATGATCGCCTACCTGAAAGCCGCGACGCCGGTAGACAACGACCTGGGCGTGCGGCGCGTCGGCTTCCCCGGTTCGGTGCTGGGCGGCACGCTTGGCTTTAACGACTTCACCCGGATCAACGGCATTGACCACGCCAACGTGGGCGCCAACAGCCCAGCGGCAGGGGCAACAGTTGAATACGGCGCTTATCTGGTGCAGATTGCCGCCTGTGGCGAGTGCCATGCGGCTAATCTGGCGGGCATCACCCTGGCCGAAGGACAAGACGGCCCGCCCGAAGGCCCCAACCTGACCCCCGGCGGCGACCTGGGCGGCTGGACAGATGCGGATTTCATGGCGGTTATGCGCACGGGGCAAACCCCAGACGGTCGTTCCCTCGACCCGGAAATGATGCCCTGGCCCACCTTCAGCCAGATGAGCGACACCGAATTGCAGGCGATTTGGACCTATTTGCAATCGCTGCCCGCTTTGCCCGATAATTCGTAATCGTTGTTGTAGGTGACAGTCACTTTTGAAGTGACTGTCACCTGGAGGTATGTATGAAAATTTTGGAGACCAACCGACTGCTATTACGCCATTTGGAACCCGGCGATCTGGACGACCTGTACGCTCTATACCGCGATCCAGAAATACGGCGCTACTTCCCGGATGGCACGTTGACCTATGAGGAAACCAAAGAAGAGCTGGAATGGTTTCTCAACGGCCACCCCGAACACCCGGAACTGGGCTTGTGGGCGACAATTCATAAAGAGACCAGGCAGTTTGTTGGCCGGTGCGGGCTGCTCCCATGGACCATTGATGGGCAGGACGAAGTCGAAGTGGCTTATCTCATTGCCAAAACACATTGGCGGCAGGGATTGGGCGCAGAAGCGGCGCTGGCGATCCGGGATTACGGCTTTGGGCAATTGGGGCTGACGCGCCTGATTTGCATGATTTACCCGGATAACACCGCCTCTATCGGCGTGGCTCAGAAAATTGGGATGTCTTTGGAACGGGAAGCCGAAGATGAGATGGGGCCGTTTTTGATTTATGCTCTGAATGGGTAACGGCCGTTGAACCGCCAAAGCAGAACCCAATTCACGCTCGTGGACGGCGATCATCTGAAAGGAAAGGGAAATGAAACGGATAACGTTGGCAGCCTGGGCACTTTTTGGCCTGATCATCCTCATCTCGGTTTGGGCGGCGCTGCTCGATACGGCCGTTGCGCGGCAGGGCGGCCCACCCCAGCCCTGGATCCCCTACCTGGTGGGGCCGGTGTTTGCTCTGGTAGGGGCGCTGATCCTGGCGCGTCAGCCTGACAACCGCGTGGGCTGGCTGCTGCTGCTGCCGGGCATATCGGCGTTTGTGTTGGTGGACGCCTATTTCCGGTCGTTGAACAATGGCCTTGCGACGCTGCCGCCCACGTTGACCCCTGTACTGTGGCTGGCGCTGTGGTACAGCAACTGGAATTGGGCGCTGCTCATCTTCCCCTTGCCGTGGTTGATGCTGCTGTTTCCCACCGGACGGCCGATTAGCCGTCGCTGGGGCGGCCTGGTGTGGGCCGGCGTTGTCCTGCTGCTGTTTTTGCTGCTGCTGGCGACGTTTGTGACGCCCATGCAGCCCGCCGGCGGCGGCAGCGCCGACTGGAGTTACCCCAATCCAATCGGCCTGATTCAGAATACTGGAGTCAACGAGAGCGCCGTTTTTTCTTTTTTCTTCGCGATGATGCCGCTGTGGGTGGTGCTGTGCCTGGCGTCGCTGGTGGTGCGTTACCGACGCGCCGGGCGGGTGGAACGCCAACAGATGAAGTGGCTGCTTGTGGCAACGGCCGTTTTCGCGGTGGCCTATATCCCGGTCTTTCTGTTCACAGATTCCGACTTTGGGCCAGACACCGCCATCTGGAGCAACCTCTGGATGATCGTGATGCCCCTCATTCCGGTATCCATTGGCATTGCCATTTTGCGCTACCGGCTATTTGACATTGATCTGATCATCCGCAAGACGCTGCAATATGGTGTGCTGTCGGCTTTGCTGGCGCTGGCCTACTTTGGCAGTGTGGTGCTGCTGCAAGCGGTGGTCGGCCGGGCTACGGACGCCCAATCGCCGCTGGTGATTGTGGTGTCTACGCTGCTGATTGCGGCTTTGTTTGCGCCGTTGAGAAAGCGAGTGCAAACGGCCGTTGACCGCCGCTTCTACCGCCAAAAGTACGATGCCCAACAAGTGTTGGCCCAATTTGCGCAAACCGCCCGCGACGAAACGGACATGGAAGCTTT
>CALFEW010000877.1 GCA_937958365.1 uncultured Chloroflexota bacterium
GACCTGCCCACGGCCGAAATCACCCCTGGGCGCGACGCGGCCATTGACGAGCCGCCGCCCGATCTGGCAGACGTTGTCGCCGCCGAGATTTTACGCGAAACCACGCCGCCCCCGGCGCAAAAAAGCACGGCCGTTCCGCCCATCGCTCCCGCCGCCGATTCCCGCCGAACTGTGCCGGTGTGGGTCTGGGTGATGGGCGTGTTGTTTTTGCTTTGCATTTGCCTGGCCGGTGTGACCGGCCTGATTGTCAGCAACCGCGATAAGCTGCTGGCAACCATCGGCCAGACGGCAACGGCCGTTCCTGAAGGCACGGCTACGGCCGTTTTATTTCCGCTGCTGGACCCCAACGAAGCCGCCGCCGCTACCGCCAGAGCCGACCTAGCCGCCACCCGCGCCCAGGCTGCCGCCAACGCCACAGCCGCCGCCGGCGCGCCAACCGTCGCCCCGCCCTCGCCATCGTCACCCGCCGACACCCCATCGGCCGACCGCAACTCCGCCGATGCTCTGGCGGCCACCCGCGAAAGCCTGGCCGCGACGCGGGCAGCGGCCGTCGGCACATCCGCCGCCGCCGCCACGCCCACCGGCGACCCCGACGGCACGCGGGTTAGCCTGGAAGTGACCCGCCTGGCGCTGGCGGAAGCCAACGCCTTGCCTGCCGCCTTTGGCCCGGAATCCGGCGCGCTGGCCCACGAGTTAGACGACACGATTGAATCGGTTTACGCCGCCGTAAACCTGAGCAATTTTGTCGCCCAGGCCAGCCTGCTCAACCCCTACGACGCGGCCGATAACGGCTGGGATTTTGGCCTGATCTTCCGGCAAACGGCCGTAGACGAGGAATTTCGCCTGGTGGTTCGCTCCGATGGCGCGTGGAGCCTGAACAACCGCGAGGGCGACAGTGACGATTTCGTTCAAGAAGGGGATGTGAGTGAGTATCTGGCATTGGAGGCCAACGGCCGTAACGACATCTTGCTCATCGCCAACGAAGAGACCGGCTACTTCTTTCTCAACAACCAGTTGGTAGACACCCTCGACCTCTCTGGCCGCACCGATTTTGGCAACCTGGCGCTGGGAACCGGCTTCTACAGCAGCAACGAGCAGGTTGGCGCAGCTACAAGTTATGAATCGTTTGGCGTCTGGCCCTTCGTGCCCGATTTTGGCCCCAGCGCCGGTGAACTGATCCACGAACTGGACGGCTTTGTCAAAATGCAAACGGCCGATGTCGAACTGCGTAATTTTGTCGCCCAGGTCGAATTCAGCAACCCCTACGACGCCGATACCGGCGGCTGGGACTGGGGCCTGGCCTTCCGCGAAACCGAGAACGAGTACTGGCTCATCATCGCCGCCGACGAAAGTTGGAGCCTATTAGATCGCCGTCCCGACGACGATTACTTTATCGCTGACGGCCTTGTGGAAAATCTGTCCACCGGCGACGGCGAGACCAACATCCTGACCCTGATTGCCAGGGGACAATACGGCGCGGTGTTCCTCAACGACGAGTATGTGACCGAACTCTATCTGGGCGACCGCCTGGACGCGGGCGACGTGGCCGTCGTCGCCGCCTTCTTCGAGGGCAACGAAATCGCCGACACCACCACCACCTACGACAACTTCACCATCTGGCCCCTGCCGTAAGATATGGGACGCGGATGAACGCGGATTGATAGGGTTTTCGCGGCTGCGATGAAGACACTATGTTTGCAGATTGATGAATGGGACGCGGATAAACGCGGATACGATCCTTACCGCGTTGACACCAGCGCGGTAAGGATACCGCGGCTACAAATTGTTAAGGACATATCATCTGAGCTGGACCATGCCAAAACCAACTCTATCAGCGTTTATCCGCCGCATCCGTGAAAATCCGCGTCCCATTCTTTTTTCAGGTGGCGCGTGACAAGACGCCGCGTCCCGGCGCGAAGAGAAAGATGAGGAAAAAGATGAAGGTCGCCACCAGCACCACGGCCGGCCCGGAGGCGATGTTCAGGTAATACGAGGCATATAACCCGGCCACGCCGGAAAACGCGCCGATGAGGGCGGAAACGGCCATCATCGTGGGCAGGCGGCGGGTGAGCAGCGATGCCGCCGCCGCCGGCGTGACAAACATCGCCAGCATCAAGGCGATGCCCACCACCTGCAAAGAAACGACGATGGTAATGGCAATGAGAATGAGCAGCAGGTAGCGCAAAAAGGTTGTCGGCAGCCGCAAAGTGGTGGCCAAAACCATGTCAAAAGAGATGACCAAAAATTCTTTGTAGAAAAGAAAAATGGCGAACAAAACGATGGCGCCGAGTACGGCCGTTACCCACAAATCCCCCGTCGTCACCCCCAACAGATTGCCAAAAAGGAAATGCGCCAGGTCCAGCGAGTAATTGCCCGACGCCGACAACAAAGCCACGCCCAGAGCAAACAGCCCGGCAAACACCACGCCAATGGCCGTGTCTTCCTTGAGTAAGCCGCGATCCGTCAGTACGCCAATGCCCAGCGCCGTCAGCACGCCAAAAACGAGCGCGCCCACGGCCAGCGGCCAGCCAAGCAAAAAGGCGATCACAACGCCGGGCAAAATGGTGTGCGACAGGGCATCGCCAAAAAAGGCCATGCCACGCAGCACCACAAACGTGCCCAACACCGAACACACCACGCCGACGATGACCGCCGCCACCAGCGCGCGTGTGATAAAACTAAATTGCAGGGGTTCGAGAAGCCAGTCCATAGAGTAGTTGTTAGTTGGGAGTTGTTAGTTGGGAGTTGCTTTGCTGTCAACTATCCACTATCCGTCATGATCGCAGCAGGTGTCGGCCAGGAGGACGTCGCCGTCGTTGAGGACGGTCATGTGGCCGCCGTAGGCTGCCAGAAGATGGTCGGTGGTGAGAACGGCCGTTGCCCCTCCCAGCGCCACAATTCGCCGATTCAGCAGCATCACCCGGTCAAACCGTTCCGCCGCCAGAGTGAGATCATGCGTCGCCACCAGAACCGTCACGCCATCCGGCCGCAGCCCGTCTAAAATCTCAAAAATCGCTTCCTGGCTGGGGGTATCCAGCCCGGTTAAAGGTTCGTCCAGGAGCAGCAGTTCGGCTTCCTGGGCCAGCGCCCGCGCCACAAACACCCGCTGCTGCTGCCCGCCGGACAATTCACCGATCTGCTTCTTGGCCAGGTGGGCAGCCCCGACGCGCTCCAGGCTGCGATGCACCACAGACCAATCCTGACGGCGCGGCCAGCGGAAAAAGCCAATCTGCCCCACCCGGCCCATCAT
>CALFEW010000878.1 GCA_937958365.1 uncultured Chloroflexota bacterium
AAGGCACCCTGAGCAACATTCCGGGCATGGCGCTGGCTTTGCGCACGGCCGTTGAAGACGCCAACATCGCCATCCACGACCTGGACCTGGCGCTGCTCAACGAGGCCACCCCGGTCATCGGCGACATCGCCATGGAGACCATCACCGAAACCATCATCACCGAATCCACGATGATTGGGCACAATCCCGGCTCGCCGGGCGGCATGGGCATCGGCGTCGGGCAAACCATCCACATCCAAAATCTGGTATCGGCGCGGCGCGGCGAACCGGTCATCGTCGTTGTGCCGAGGGCCTATGACTTTGAGGTGGCGGCCTCGCTGATCAAGCGGGCCATCGAAGCCGGGATAGACGTGCAGGGCGGCATCGTGCAAGCCGACGACGGCGTGTTGATCGCCAACCGCCTGCCCAAAATTCTGCCCTTCGTAGACGAGGTGGGGCTGGTTGATCACGTACCGCTGAACATGCTGGCGGCCGTCGAAGTGGGCGAGCATGGGCAGGTCATCCGCCAGTTGTGCAATCCTTACGGCATCGCCACCCTGTTTGATCTGACCCCGCAGGAAACGCAGATGGTCATCCCCATCGCCAAAGCCCTCATTGGGCTGCGGTCGGCGGTGGTGATTCGCACCCCGGCCGGCGACGTGCAGACGCGGCGCATCCCGGCGGGCACGCTGAAGCTGATCGGGGAGAGGGGAACGGCCGTTGTCGAAATGGACGGCGGCGCAGATGCCATCATGGACGGGCTGAGCCAGGTTGGGCCACTGCAAGACGTGGAAGGCGCGGCCGGCACCAACGTCGGCGGCATGGTCGAGCGCGTGCGCCAGACCATGAGCGACGTCACCGAAAAGCCGCTCAAAGCCATCAAAATCCGCGACATCCTGGCCGTAGACTGCCTGGTCCCGCAAAAAGTATCCGGCGGGTTGGCCCAAGAATTCTCCATGGAAAACGCCGTCGGGCTGGCAGCGATGGTCAACACCGACCAGCTTCTCATGGAGCGGCTGGCACAGGCCCTGTCGCAGGAAATCGGCGTGCGCGTGGAATTGGGCGGCGTCGAAGCCAACATGGCGATTCTGGGCACGCTCACCACGCCTGGCATAGATATTCCCCTGGCGATTCTCGACCTGGGGGCCGGTTCCACCGACGCCGCGCTGATGGTGAAGGGGCAGCCGATTCACAGCATCCACCTGGCGGGGGCGGGCAACATGGTGTCGCTGCTTATCCAGCGCGAACTGGATTTGCCCAGCGGCACAAACGTGGACGTGGCCGAGCAGATCAAGCGCTATCCGCTGGCGAAGGTGGAAAGCCTGTTCCACATCCGCAACGAAGACAACTCGGTGCGCTTTTTCAAAGAGCCGCTGGACCCCAAACTGTTTGGCCGGGTGGCCCTGGTGACGAAAGATGGGCTGGTTCCCATCCCCACCGAACACACCATCGAGCGTATCCGCGAGGTGCGCCGGGAAGCGAAGCGGCGCGTCTTTTTGCGGAACAGCCTGCGCGCCCTGAAGACGGTGGCCCCGCTGGGCAACATCCGCAACATTGAGTTTGTGGCGATTGTCGGCGGTTCCGGGCAGGATTTTGAACTGTCACAAATGCTCATGAACAAGCTGGCCGAATTCGGCACGGTGGTGGGCACGGCCAACATTCGCGGCAAGCTGGGACCGGTAAACGCGGTGGCGACCGGGCTGGTCCTGAGCTATGTCGAACGGCAGAAGGCGAGGTAACAGGATGGATGCGAAGGAACAGGAACGGCCGTCAATCCACGTCGCTCTTCTGCCCGGCACAGACCCGGCCCTCTACCGCTGGGTGCAAATCGGCGCAGAGGAAGAGGGCGTGCCCTGCCGATTGGTCACCGAAACGGCTTATGATCTGGTGACGATGGCCTACGAAGCGGCCCACAGTTCCCGCTTTAACATCGGCGTGGCCGTCTCCGCCGAGGCGGTGGTGCTGCACGAGCGCCACATGCCGGTGGAAAAGCCGGTGATGTCGCTGAAATTTACCGGGACGGCCGACTATTTCTGCCGGGTGATGGGCGCCAACGCGGCCCGCATGGTCATCCGCAAGCCCTTCCGCTTCACCGACGAAGAGCCAGCGCCCCAGAGCAAACCCAAATCGGCCCGCAGCACCCTGCCGCAGCCGCAGGCTTACGCCGCAGCCCAACCGCAGCTCGCCCTGGTGGGCGCGCCTATGGACGATCCTGTTCAGGTGGCGACGCTGGTCGCCCTGATCGTCCAGAAGTTGAATGAGAGAGGTATCCGATGAAACAAGCATTGGGATTAATTGAAACCATCGGCCTGGTGAGCGCCATTGAAGCGGCCGACGCGGCCGTGAAAGCGGCCAACGTCACGCTGCTGGGCTACGAGAACACAAAAGGCAGCGGCAAAATCACCATCAAACTGGTGGGCGACGTGGGTGCGGTGAAAGCGGCCGTGGCCGCCGGAGTCGCGGCGGCTTCGCGCATTGGCAAGGTGTACGGCCAGCACATTATTCCCCGGCCGCACGATGAGATTGAGGCGTTGATTGCTAATGTGGATCGGGGGCGGGTGAAGAAGCAGGCCGCGCCGGTAGTGGTAGATGAGCCGCCGGTAGCAGAGGAAACGGCCGTTGCCGAACCCCAACAGTGTATTGCCCTGACGAAATCGGGTGAACAGTGCAAGCGCACGGCCGTTGCCGGTTCAGAATACTGCGCCACCCATCGCAAGCTGGAAGAATAAAGATGAAAGATCGAAGACTGAAGACTGACAGGTCTCCAATCCTTAATCTTCAATCTATAATCTTTAATCTTCAAGAGAGATGACAACCGTGGAAACAGTCATCAAGCAACCAACTATGAAAACGAATGGGGCAAACCTGAGCGTGGAGCGCATTTCCCAGGAGGTGCTGCGGCGGCTGGCGGCGATGCAGCCGGTGGAGATGGCGGAGCCAACGGCCGTTGCCGTCAACAACCACCTGGAATTGGAAGTCCCCATCGGCATTTCCGTGCGCCACGTTCACCTCTGCCCGGAACACGTGGAAATCCTGTTTGGCAAGGGCCACGACCTGACGGTCTTCAACGAGCTGTACCAAAAGGGCTACTACGCCGCCCGCGAGCAGGTGATGGTGGTGGGGCGCAAACGGGCCATTGAAAAGGTGCGGGTGTTGGGTCCGACACGGCCGTATTCCCAGGTAGAACTCTCGCAAACCGACGCCCTCATCATCGGCATGAAACTGCCCGTCGCCACCGACGGCGCGGACCCGGCCTGCCAGCCTATCACCATCGTCGGGCCGGAAGGGGCGGTGACGCTGCCCGGCAATGGCGGCGGCGGCGCGTTTATTGCCCGGCGGCACATCCATATTAGCGATACAACGGCCGTATCCCTCGGCGTCAAACACGGCGATTTGCTCGATTTGCACATCGAAGGTCCGCGCCCAACCACCTTGCACGGCATCCTGGTGCGCGTCAAGGCGGGCTGGCTCACCGAAGTCCACCTGGACACCGACGAAGGCAACGCCATCGGCATCCGCAACGGCCAGACCGGCACGCTGATTATTCCGAGAAGATGATCCGCAGATTACGCAGATTTCGCAGATGGAAAAAATCTGCGAAATCTGCGTAATCTCTGACAAAAAACACCATGGACCAAGCACTCATTGATGAAATTGTAGCGAAGGTGGTGGCGCTGGTGCGGCTGAGAATGGCAACGGCCGTTCCCTCGCAGCGCGTCCTCATGCTGTTTAGCGGGGCCAGCACCGGCTATGTGGTGGGCATGGAAACCATCCAGATGCTCACACAGGCCAACCACAACCTCACCGTATTCATGACCGCCTCGGCGCTGCACGTCATTGGCGAGGACAACGTGCGCCGCGCCGGGGCGCAGGAAATCATCGGGCCGCAGCAGTGGGTGAACACGCCCAAACTGGTGCGCGAAAGCGACCTGGTGCTGCTGCCCACGCTTTCCATGAATACGGCCGCCCGCCTGGCGGTGGGTCTGATGGATTCGCTTTTTTCCACCCTGGTCTTGGGCGCGCTGTTGGCCGATAAACCGGTCATCGCCGTCTGTGATGGGGCCGACCCGTATGGCAACGGCGGCCTGGTTTTTAGCAACACACATACCGGCGCTCCGGCGCTGCGGCAAAAGCTGGCGGGGCATTTGAGTACGTTGATGGATTATGGGATGAATCTGGTGAGGGAAGAGGAATTTGTAACGGCCGTTCTCCGCCAACTCCAACCCGCAGCGCCCCAACCCGCCCCGGCTTCACCGGCGAGGGTCGTTCAGGTGGGGATGGGGCACGCTTCCATCCTCACCGTCGCCGATTTGTCTGCGTATCCATCCGGTTCCAGCCTGCAACTACCCGCCGGAACCCGCCTGACTCCCCTGGCCCAGGAAACCGCCCACCGGCAAAAGCTGCGGCTGGTGTGGGATGGGAATTAAAAGTAGCCGCGGTATCCTTACCGCGCTGGCGTAAACGCGGTAAGGATACCGCGACTATACCAATCTGAGGTGAAACATGCGCTTAGCAAAAGTAATCGGCACCGTCGTCGCCACACGAAAAGAAGAATCCTTGATCGGCTATAAGCTGCTGGTCATCGAAGAAATAGACCCCCGGAATGAACAGCCGAGAGAAAACTGCCTGGTCGCCGTAGACACGCTGGGCGCGGGCGAAGGGGACATCGTCTTGTGGGTGCAGGGCGGCGCGGCCCGCGTGATTAGCGAGGAGCATCGCAAAGCGCCGCTGGACGTGGCGATTGTCGGTATTATTGACTCGGTGGATATAGCCGATGAGCAGTAAAGTCTACACCCGCGGTGGCGACGCCGGGCAAACCTCCCTGTTGGGCGGCGTGCGCGTGGACAAAGACGACCCGCGCATTGAAGTCTACGGCACAATGGACGAAGGCACCTCCGCTCTCGGCCTGGCTCGCGCCACCACCCAATACGACGACCTCTGCCGCCACATCATTGACCTGCAAGGCGAATTGATCCCCGTGATGTCTGAGGCGGCGTTTGTGCCGGGCGGCAAGGCGCTAAAATTTGAACTGCCTCGCGTCCAACCGACCCAGGTGGAGCGGTTGGAGCGGCTGATTGACCAATACAACGAGGAATGGATTCAGACGGGCCAGTTTGTGCGCCCCGGCGGTTCGCCGGCGGCGGCGGCGCTGGACATGGCCCGCGCTATTTTTCGCCGCGCCGAGCGGCGGCTCGTGGGCTTGAACCGCGAGGAAACCATCAACCCCCATCTGATCAAGTACATCAACCGCCTGTCGGATCTGTTGTACGTGCTGGCGCGTATTGACGAGCAGCGCACACTCATCGAAACCATCACTCGTAACTTGCCGGCGGAACTGCGAACGGCCGTTTCTGATAACGGCCGTACTCAAGGAGACCCCGCAATGGAACTCACCCTCAACGACTGCGACCGCCTGGTCGAAGCCGGGATGCGCAAAGCGCAAGAAATTGGCGTGCCCATGGTTCTGGCCGTCGTAGACCAGAATGGCGATGTGATCGAAGCACGGCGCATGGACGACGCGCTCATTGTCAGCGTGACCTTAGCGCCGCACAAGGCGTACACCGCCGCCACCGTGCGCCTGCCCACCCACGAACTGGCCCAGGCCGCCCAGCCCGGCCAGTCGCTCTACGGCATTGACGTGAACCTGCCCAAAATCACCCTGGTCGGCGGCGGCCTGCCGCTGCGCAAAGATGGCAAAGTCGTCGGCGCTGTCGGCGTCAGCGGCGGCTCGGTAGAGCAAGATGTCGCCGTGGCCCAGGCAATGGTGGCGGCGTATTGATAACCCTGGGAGCGCAGG
>CALFEW010000879.1 GCA_937958365.1 uncultured Chloroflexota bacterium
AGCCACAAACTTAACGCCAGCAAAGGCGACCAGGGGGCACTGCCGTTGGCCGCTTGCCGGTAGGCAGCCCACACCAGCAGCAGCCCGGCCAGAAACCACCAGCGCCGCCGGGGGATGGCAATGGCGCGAAGATTGGGTAACGGCCGTCTACCCACCCTCAGCCCGCCCGCGACGCCCAATCGCCACAAAAAGAGCAGCAGGACCACAAAGCTGTAGACAAACCAGCGCAGGCCGTCCGGTGGATTGGCCTCCGCGCTGCTAATGGTGGTCTGGCCGATGAAGGCCAGGGCGAGCGTGAGCAGCAGCAGACCGGCGGCCAGTAAATCAAAACGGCGGGGTTTGTCTTCTTCTGTCTCTGGGAGCGCGGGCGTCTCGCCCGCAGTGATGACGGGCGAAACGTTCGCGCTCCAGTCGGGTAGCTCGCGGATGGGGGCGGGGATGGGTTGGCGGCGTTGTACGGCCGTTTCCAGTTCAGTAATCGTGAAGGGGCGGGCAGGTGGCAGGCGGGTTTCGATGGGGCCGTCGGCCACTTTGCGGGCGACGAACAGGACGTATGCGCCGCGTTCCTGGGCTTCTTCATCGTAAAACGGCCGTAACCAGCGCTCCGTCACGCCCAGGTTGCTCTCCCAGGGAGCCAGAATCCAGTGGCCGGTGAGAAAGTGCATGGCCGCCGCCGGTAGGCCCTGCGCGTGGCCCAGTTCCAGGGCGTGCAGCGCCTGCGGCGAAAAATAATACTGCCAGCGCTCCACGGCCAGCCCCGCCTGCGCCAATCGCGCCGCCCACACCTCCGGGCTGTCCGTGTGGACGTGGCGGGAGATGAAGTTGAAGCCATTGCGGTAGCGGTCGGCCAGGCCGGGCAGGTTGAGCTTCTCGCAAAACTGCGCGCCGCCCAGCCACTCGGTGAAGTATTGGCTGGGCATGGTGATGAGGAAACGGCCGTCGGGCTTCAGCACGCGGCTCGTCTCGTTCAGCACGGCCTGCACGTCTGGGATGTGTTCCAGCACGGAGTTGGAGAAGGCGCTGGCGAAGGTGTGGTCAGGGAAGGGCAAACGGTCGCCCATGGCCTGCATCACCTGTTCATATTGGTCGGAGCGGTGGGCTTTGTTCAGCGGTCCCCACCAGGGGTCTATGCCCACGTCAATGCGCCGGTCGAAGGTCATTTGGGCGAAGTGGCCGTCGCCACAGCCAACGTCTAACGTGGGGCCAGGCAAATCCACGGCAAAATAAAAGCGCGATTCCACCGCCCGCAAAATGGCCCGAAAAGCGGGAATGGTCTTAAGCTGCCGCCAGAGCAAATCGTCGTTGGCGAAGGGGGAAGGTGGTTTGTTTATTTGTTGGTTGGTGGTCACGATTATTGGTTCTCGCTGTGGGCTGGGAATGGGTACACGGATGATACGGATTTGACGGATTTACACGGATAAATTGAAAAGCCTCCGTGCAAATCCGTCCCATCCGTCAAATCCGTGTATCAATCCTAACTTTTCACCTGGTCGCGCATGGCGCGGAGGCGTTCGTAGGCGGGTGGTTCGGTGGTTTCCTGGCCGATGGCGCCTCCTTGTTGCAGCTCTTTGAAGAGGCGCAGGTATTCGACGGCCGTTTGCGCCGGGCTAAAACTATCGGCAATCAAATCGGCCGGGCGCTGGTAGGCTTTTTGCTGGTCCAGGATGCGGATGACGGCTTGAGCCAGGGCGTCGGGGTCGCCTACGGCCGTTACCTCGCCCATCCCCGTCATCGTCACCGGCTGGCGCACGCCGGGCAGGGCGCAGGCGGCTACCGGCACGTTGTGGGTCATCGCTTCAATCTGCACCAGGCCAAAACTTTCGGTGCTGTTCAGGCTGGTCACGCACAAAACATCCAGATTTTTGTAGAAGGCGGTCAGTTCCGCGCCGTGCAGCGTGCCCAGGCGCAGGTAGCGATCCTTGTATTTTTCAAAGAGCGGGGCCAGGCGGGCGGCGTAGGCTTCTTCGCCCAGAATGTTTTCGTAGGGACCGGCGTGCAAGACGATGGCTTGCGGATAGCGCTCGAAAATTTGCGGCAGGGCATTGAGCAGCACTTCCACCCCTTTTTCGGCGGCCAGCCGGGCCGAGATGCCGATGACGGAACGGCCGTTCAGCCCATGCTTCTCCTGAAACCGCACCATCTCGGCGTCTGTGCAGGGGTCTAATTCCACCGGCGGTGGGATGATGTGCAGCTTGCGGTCGAGGTAACGCGAGAGGAAGGGAGAATGCGTGCCATAGTCGCGGGTGTAAGTAACCACGGCGTCGGCCAGTTCGCCGGCGGCGCGGTTTTGCGTCTGCACGACCTTATCCACCAGGCGGTTGAAGCTGCCCTGCGGCAGTTGCAAATCGCAGTGGTAAGTGAGGACGACGGGTTTGCCCAGCAAACGGCCGCGCGTGGCGACGCCGGGCGCGTCAAACTGCGGCAGGTGCAGGTGGATGACGTCGGTGCGGTGGGCCAGTTTCCAGGCCATCGGCCCAAATTCCGGCATGATCACCCCTTTGCTGATACGCAGCAGCACAGGAATGCGCACGATTTTGACGCCATCCATCACTTCATAGCGCGGCAGGTCGGGGTCGTATTGCGAGGTCAGCACGGTGACCTCGTGCCCCAGTTCCACCAGGGCGCGACTCAGCCGCTCTACGTAAATTGTCAGGCCGCTCACCCACGGCCGGTAATAGGTTAAGACTTCTAGAATTTTCATATGTGGTCCGTG
>CALFEW010000880.1 GCA_937958365.1 uncultured Chloroflexota bacterium
CCATAGGGCAGCGCACTTTCAGAGTACGCTGCCCCGGCTTACGTTAACGGATAGTCGGTCTGGCGAGCGAGATACCTACACCCATGCCAATAATGAGGGCGATCAAGGCGATGATGATAATGGTTGAGAAATCTATCTGGATCATGTTGCCTCCTCTTGGCCAGATTGTTGAACCCTGGAGGTCGAAACAATCTGATAACCGAACGCTTTACGATTGGTTCTATCTTAAACTGAGATGAGGCAAAGGAAAATGCCAGGTTACTGGCAGTAACGCGACAATTTACTAACGATTTTATTGTATGTCTGACGAGGGTGATTGGAGACGGCCGTAACTACAACATAGGGCAGCGTGAACAGGTTTTTCGCCCGTAGACGCTACTCATTTGTTCCAGAAATTGGCCGGGATGATTCCAGGTTTAGTTTGTAGCCGTGACCATGCAGGTTTTCCAGGAAGCGGGGGTTTTGCGGATCGGCTTCAATCTTTTTGCGCAGGCCGGAGATGCGGGCGTGCAGGGCGACATCGGACACGCCCTCCTGAACATGGGGCCAACCGGCGCTGATCAGGTCGTTGTTGCTCAGGATTTCGCCGGGTCGGTGGTAGAGCGCTTGCAGCAGGCGAAACTCGATGGCGCTTAGCGTGGCCTGGCGTTTGTTCATCACCCAGACCTGTCGGGCGGCTTCGTCCAGGTAAAACGGCCGTTCCCATTCCGCCTCCTGGTTTCGAGCATAGCGGGCAAACAGGGGCGCAAAAATAGCCGGCGGATCGTCTGCCGTGAGGATGCCTTTGATTTGTAACGGCCGTTTGGCTGCCTCGCTGGCCGTATCCACCGGCAACCCGTGGGCAGAAGCCGCTAATAATAGACGTTCCTGGCGGCTCAGGCCGCGCCATAATTTTTCGCACTCCATGGATACGCCAACGGTTTGTAACAGGGCGGGTACGGCCGTTTCGTCATCGTCTGGCAGCCTGGTTTCGCGGCGGGCCACAGCCAGGTAGGCGGCGCGCAGCAGCCCGGCATGGCCGCCGGACAACCGGATCAGGCGGTTGGCGGCGGTTTCGTCTACCGGCAAGCCATAGCGATCGGCTATGCGTTGCAGCAAAGAGTGGGCATCAGTGGGGGTATACGGCCGTAAACCGATCACGTTGAGCGCCAGCAGCTCATAAAATTCTTCGCGGGCCAGGTCCATGTCGGCCAGGTCGGGCAGTAAATCACGGGTGAAGGTGACGTAAGAGAGCCGGTTCTTGTACGCCTCGCGCAGGCCGCGCAGATTCATAAAGATGCGCGGCTCGGCCTCGCGGCAAACATCGTCGAACTGGTCCAGCAGGAGGATGAGATGGCGTTGGGCGGGCGGGGAGAGGAACGGCCGTAACGCCAGCTTAAAATGACGCTGCACTTGCAAAGAGTCGCTGCCAGCCGCCAACAAACGCTCGTGCTGCTCGCCGACGGCCGTAAAAACCTCCGGCGTTAATCCCCAACGCGCCCCATCGCCATCCAATAATTCCAGTTGTTCCAGGATGAGGCTGTAAATGGTACGGTCGGTAAGATCAGGCGCGTAGTGGAAGTTGACGCGCACAATGATCATGCGGGCGGCGTCTTCGCCCAGGTAGGCCGCCTGGGTTTGGGCGTCGCATAGGTGGTTAAACAGGTTAGATTTGCCCGCGCCGCTGACGCCCACAACCGAGGCCGATTCGCCAGCGCGGATACAAGCAAACAATTGCTGCGTTTCTGCCAGACGAAAGTCCGGCGCTTGGGAGGTGTGATTTGGGCGCATAAGGTTAATTCTCGATGGATTCCCGACCGGCCAATTTGTCCAGTTCGGCGCAGATGAAGGAAGCGGAAAGCATGGCCTGTAATTTACGCGCCACGGGAATGTGGCGCAAGCGGGCGACGTTTAACGTCGCCATCAAAAGGCTGATCAGATATTCCTGGCGTGTGTCCTGGCCTGCGCCGCTGCGGCCGCGCAGGAAGTCTTGGGCGGTGCTATGCAAGGCCAGCAAGACCTGGGCGGCTTTGTGGGCGGCGGGGGGCAGGGAAACGGCCGTTGCCCCCTCTGTTTGGGTTGAATGGGCGGCCAGCAGGGTGTGTTCCAACCGGGCAAACGTCTCATCATCGGTGGCGGGCAGCAGCCGGTATTTGATGTCGGTCTCCAGGATGACAAAATCGCGCAAGATGTGGCTTTCATGGGTGCGGTAAAAATCAATCAGCCAACAGCGCCCCTGTTCACTGACCATGATGTTGCGGCCGGTCAGGTCGCCGTGGGTGATGCAGTGATAGACGGCCAGCACACATTCGTTCTGATGTGCTGTTAGCCAGTAGATAGGGTTGAGAATCTGGGTGTTGTCCGGCGGCAGGCGCAGACGTGGCTGTTCCGGGGTGAAGTCGGGGATGATTTCGCGGATACGGCCGTGCAGCTTCGCCTCGTCCAACTGAAAAGCCGCATAATATAATTGTGGCAGGTCGGCAAAACGGCGTTCAGGATTGTCGTACCAATAACGGCCGGTGTTCTGAAACAAGTTTTGCAGGCTGGTAATGATTTCCTGCGCCGGATGCCCCTTATAAAATTCGTCGAACTCTTTGAGCGGGCGAAAATCGCTTTCGGCAAAGCGATATTGCAAAGCGCCCAGATGCTGCGTAAAAGTCACATCCACCTGGGTCGTTGTGTCTGGCGGTAAATAGGGCTTTACAAAATCGTCGTAACGCTGCCCTTCCAACTTCACTTTTTCGCGCCGTCCGATTTTGACCACGTAGGCCGGCCCCATGCCATAGTTCCAGGTGGGGCGCGCAAACACGACGGCCGCGCCGGTGAGACCCGGTTTAAGTTTGGCGACATAGAGCCGCCTGGCCCTGGCAAACAATCGGCCAAACAGATCGTAGACCTGGGGGACCAACACAGCGGCAGCCGGTTTGGGCGGCGTCTCCCAGTTGATGTCGGCGGCGATTTGGGGGATGAGATGCTCGGTACCTACGTCGTAGATCAGGTCGAAGTTGACGCCGATGGTTTCGTTGAATTGGGTGCGCACGGCCGTTAACAATTCCGCGCCATACCCCGGCTTTTTCTCAATAAAACGGGCCACATGCTGCACCTGCGTCGCCTTGAGAATATTCTCCACATTGGCATAAGCTGTCAGGACCACGCAAGGCATCACCCCGTTCATCCCCTGCCGTTCGATTTCCTCCAGCAGCTTCATGCCCTCCTGGTTCTGTGAGTCATCGTCCTGGAGGCGGATGTCTACGATGGTCAGGTGATAATGTCCTGTTTCCAGGCAGGTCAGCCCATCAGCGAGAGAAGAGGCCAACGTCACCTGATAGCCCTCTTCTGCCAGCCACCGCGAAATCGGCGCGTAAAATTGCTCCAGGTCTTCCACCAG
>CALFEW010000881.1 GCA_937958365.1 uncultured Chloroflexota bacterium
CACGAAATCCGAAAGACCCATTTTTATCTTGAAATTACTCCATTTTTGCCGCTTTAGGATGATTTAACGGCCTTTCGAACCTGGCAAAGTCTAACGCCCCAAATGTGACCTGTTTCATCTGACCAGGTATCTCAGGGTGCTGCTACCGATCCGGCTCAGTGGGAAGCACTGGCCTTCTGGAGCATTTGCCCTGCTGCTGACGACAGCATTATTGGAAACAGCCAGTTTTCTGATTTTGCCTGGCTGATAGCTTAAAACGAGATTGCCCGCTTTTAAGCGCGTGCCGGGAGAAAATCGCGTGAACCAAGAAACAGGATGGCCGCAACTAAAACGGGCACAAACCATAGCGCCGCCCGCCCCGTTAGCAGAAACAGCAGTGTGCCGCCTACCAGTCCCGCAATGAAGCCGTTATTTTCCCGGAAAAAGAGATCACGAGCGGGGTAATAGGCGGCCATCCGCACAAAGAATACGCCTGGGGCCAGCCCCATCACCACCACCAGCAGGGCATAAACGGGCCACAACTTCGTCTCGAAGGGGGCCAATCTGAGCAGCAGAATGCAGGCAAAATAGGCCAGCAGTCCGCTGGCGAAAAAACGCTTGAAACCGGTCTGATATTTGCGGGCCAGGAATAACCCGATGGCGCTGCCTGCTAACCAACACAGGGTCACCATCAAGAAAGTGGTAAAGCCGGAGGACAGGCTAAAGGAAAGCTGGAAAAACAGTCCTGTTTGCAGCAGGCCAAAGAAAAAGCCAGCCATAGCGGGGTAGAATAAACGCTTCCATGCGGGCGGGGTCTGTCGCTCCATGATCATTGTTCACTCCCGTAAAGGTTGTCGGCAATCCAGGCCAGACTGGTTTGCAGCACAAAATCCATTGAATCGAGGGTAATGGGCCGGGCATCGCCGACAACGGCGCGCACGGCCGTTGTGTCCATCACCGTATACTGCACTTCACCATGCGCCTGCAAAGCCGCTTCCAGCATCTGGCGATCAAACGGCAGATCATCACCGGCAAAGGCAAAGCTCCAACCGACAGAGGCTGGCGTCACCACAATCACCTCGTCGAATGCAGTTAGCAAAGAGGCCGCCACCCGGCGCGAAATGAGATCGTCGGGCGTGAAAGGGCTGGTCATATTGGCTACCAGCACGCCACCTGGCGATAGCTGGCTGGCAATGCTCTGATAGAAAGCAGCGGAGTAGAGTGTCGCCGGTTGGACGCTAAAAGCGGCCGGTGTGTCGGCCACCACCAGGTCATATTGCGCATGGCTGTTGGCGATAAAATGTTTGGCGTCATCTACCACCACGGTGCGCTGGCTGAGGCTGTCCATCTGATTGTAACTGTAGAAAAGCCGCTCTCCGACATCAGCCACCATGGGGTCCAGTTCCACGGTGGTCACATGGCCGCCATATTGAGCCAGCATTTGCTCCGTTTGCATCACCCCGGCGCCAATGACCAGAGAATTTTGCGGTTGGAGCAGCGATCCGGGCACTTCACCGACGATGACGTTCAAGCGCACACCCATAGCGGCATTGAAGTGGGACAGCCCGTCCAGGTAGAGGGCGCGTGCCCCGTCGGGCAGTTGCAAAACATCTACTTTTTGGTAGGGACTGTAGCCGGAAAAGAGAACGGCCGTTCCCTCTGGAAAGCCCATCATTTCCGTGTACCAACGCCCATTACTCCACGAATCGGCCAGGGGCAGCAGAGCCAGCCACATTCCAGCGGCGGCGGCCAGCAGGATGACCCAGGGGCGGCGCAGTCCTAACGCCAGCAGAATGGTCAGCAGCCCCAACGTGTAAATCATCATGACGAGTTGTAAGCCATACCCGCTCAAGAACACCAATACCAGAATCCCAAACGCTGAACCCGCTAACTCCACCAGATACAGGCCAGGCAAATTACCCTGACCACTGTCAATGAAACGTGGCAGAAAAATGCTGTAGAAGGCGGAAATGATGAAGGGCACCAGCAAAGGCAGCAGGAAAAAGGCCAGCCCGTAACGGCCGTTTGTGCCTAACCACGTCACCAACAGACGGAAAGTAACGGGCAGGGTCAGGTGCAAAACCAGGGTCGCCACCGCCAACGGCAGCAGCCAGGCGCTGCTGATTTGCCGGGAAACCATGTAACCTAATGAGATACCGGCAAAAAAGGTAACGGCCGTTAACAAAATCACCAGTTCCGTCCCCAGCAGCAGCGTTGTTATTTCCCGCACCATCACCCACTGCACCAGGATTAAGTTGGCGCCTCCCAGAAAAATGATGAGCAGAGGCGCCACCCCTGCCCTGTGCCGCACGCTATCCGCATGAGCCGCGGGACGAGTTAGCGGCACAGATACAGGCAAAGCAGACGGGCATTCGATAACGGTATCATGTCTCATGTTCAGGTTCATTTACGGATTCCCCATGCCCATGCCCATACCCACGCTCATGCCCATGCCCATGCCCATGCTGCAGTGCCAGTGTCCCATGCCCATGCCCATGCCCTCATGCCAGTAACAATCTTGCTCCACGATAGTGATATCCAGGATGATGATATGGATAACGATCAGAACCACCCGGCCGTCATGACTGCCAAAGTACCCTTCAACGCTCACGAAATCACCAATTTGAAGCAGTCCCAGGATAGGATTAGCCGGATCGAGCCAGAGCCAGATGCCATTGACCAGGACGAGATTGCCCTCAATCGCCTCAATAGGACCTTCAACGCGCACCGTAATCTCATCTGAGGAACCGTCGATAACAGTATAAATAACCAGGGCAATCACCACACCGTCGCTTTGCAGGCGGCCAATTACCCGCACCACATCTCCTTCTTCCAACATGCCCAAGATGGGATGATCGGGCGCGACCCGGATGGTGAAGCCGCCGACAACCAGGATATTACCGTTAATGGCTTGGATGGGGCCTTGGATGATAATGATGATGTTCGAGGTAGGCGGAGAAAGTTTGCGGATGGTGCGGGCCAGCCATTCGCCATTGGGCTGCACGTCAGCCCTGACCTGCACCAGATCACCGACCTGCACATCGCCTATGAAGTGTGTGGCGGCATCAACGGTCAGCGGGATTTGACTCACAACCCAGGGGTTTGTGCTGTTCACCCGACCCACAAACACAATCTGATGTCCAGGGAGATTGTCTAGCAGCCGGATTTCGGACGCCACCCAGGTACCATCGGGCCGAATAGGGCCGCTGACGCGCACGCGGCTACCTACGATGATACCCTCATCCACAGTCGTCCAGTCTCGGGTCGCAAAAGGAATGCCGCTGACCTGCCAGGGGTTGATGGTTTGGACAATCCCGCTGAAATCGAAGGAAGGGTTTTCCTGTGGTAGGCGTTCAATGGCGCTTTCTAACCAGGTGACATTGGCCGT
>CALFEW010000882.1 GCA_937958365.1 uncultured Chloroflexota bacterium
AGAGCGGAACGGCCGTCCATCAATTCTCCCTGGTGCCACGCCTCTCCCTCGCCAATTACCACCAGGGCCAGATGAGCCAGCGGAGCCAGATCACCGCTGGCGCCCAGCGAACCTTGCGCCGGAATGCGCGGATGAACACCGCTATTGAGCATGTCTAGCAGCAAGTTGATGAGCGCCGGGCGCACACCGGAATAGCCCAAAGCCAGCGTATTGGCGCGCACCAGCAGCATGGCCCGCACCACCCGCTCCGGCAAATCCGGGCCAACGCCGACGGCGTGGCTGCGTACCAGATTCACCTGCAACTGCTGCACTTCGGCGGGGGAGATAATTTTGTCTTTGAAGCGGCCAAAGCCGGTGGTGATGCCGTAGACCACTTCGCCGCGGGCCACCAGGTCCTCGACGGCCTGGCGGGAACGCTGGATTTTAGGCAAAGCGGCGGCGTCTAAGCGGACGGAACGGCCGTTTGCCACGGCCACCACATCGTCCACCTGTAATTGATCGCCAAAAATAGTTAAAGGATTCATGCGTGAAGGTCCATTGAATTCTTCGGGGAAATCATCTTGTTTGGGCTGATCTCACGTCTTGTTCGTGATGAGAAGCGCCGGTTCACGGCTGTAATTGAGCAGGCAAAGGCCTAAACCAATCAACCAAAACGGATATGTTATCAGCCAGATGAGGATGCTGAGATTGGTGACGCCGCGAACAGGCTGCGTCATCAAAATACTCCAACTGTATAAAATCATCGCCAACCCACACACCAGGCCAGACAAAAACAGGAAGCCGTAGAAATAAGAACGACCTTCGCCTAGAACAAGGTTCTTGGACTCAAAGACGAGGATGGCAACGGCCGTGATCAACGTCCACAACCCCATTAACATCACTTCCACATAGACAACCGTCTGGTCGCCCGCAAACGTGGGAATTGTAAAAACGGTTAAGACGCTCCAGGCCAATAAACCGCCAAAGCCGATGAGACCCAAAATCAGCGAAAACAAGGCCAGGCGCGGGTAATCCTGAAAGAGCAGGCGATAGACGGCCAAAATTGCCGGCAATAACAACACGGGGGAAAACAAAAAAATAAAGGTTTCGCTGACGTCTTCAATGGATTGGACATTTTGCGGTGGCGTAGGAGTGAGAACATAGGAGACTAACAAACCAGCTACGACAAAAAAGGCGCTGACAAAACTAAGAATACCCGCAAAGAAGAACAAGCGATTTCTCATGACATAGCTACCCTTTGAAAATGATGCCTCATGGGACAATTATAACTGAACTACCCTGACGTGGCCGAAGATTGGCAGGCAGCAATAACAAACCAACAAACTTCCCTCCTTGCCCGGCGTTGGCGTTCAGCTTACAATCTTTGGCATGATGACACAATGGGATCAGGTGATTGGTCACGAATGGGCAGCGCAGCTTTGGGCCGGCGCGATCCGGCATCAGCGCATCGGGCACGCTTATTTGCTCACCGGGCCGGACCAGATTGGCAAAACGACGCTGGCGCGTACATTTGCCCAGGCGCTGAATTGTGAAGCGGAGGATGCGGCTGCACGGCCGTGTGGCCACTGCCGTCCATGCCAGTTAATTGCCGCCAACCGACACCCGGACGTGCGGTTTATCACGCCAGACGTGAGCGGCCGGGGCAAGCTGACGCTGAAAATTGACGAGATTCGCACGTTGCAGCAGGAGTTGAGCCTGGCTGCTTATGAAGCGCGCTACAAAGTCGCCATCCTGAAACGTTTCGACGCGGCCACCGAAGGCGCAGCCAACGCCTTTCTGAAAACGCTGGAGGAGCCACCGCGCAACGTCATCCTGCTGCTGACGGCCAACGATGCAGACACGATGCTGGCGACGATTACCTCGCGCTGCCGAACGATTGCGTTACGGCCGTTGCCCGCTCCCCTCATCGAAGAAAGCCTGCAAACGCGCTGGCAAGTCCCTGAAGACAAAGCGTATCTACTGGCGCATCTGGCCGACGGCCGTTTAGGCTGGGCCATTCGCGCTTACAAAGACGAAACCATCCTGACCGAACGGCAGCAAAATCTGACCTACCTTCAGGAAGCGCTGGCCGGCGACCGCGTAGCTCGCTTTGCCCTGGCCGACAAATTGGGGCGCAAGCCGGAACTGCTGCCGGAAATTTTACAGACCTGGCTGAGTTGGTGGCGCGACGTGGCGCTGCTGAGCCAGGGGGAAAACGGCCGTGCCCTCACCCTCACCAACGTAGACCAGCAGGCCGAAGTGCGCCGCCTGGCCCAAACCTGGACCCCCGAACAAAGCCTGACCGGCCTGCAACAGACCAATCTCGCCATCCGTCAGTTGCAGCGCAACGCCAACACCCGCCTCGTCGTTGAGAACCTCTTCCTCACGTATCCTTTGCCGTAATACTCGTATTCGGTAAGCCGTATTCCGTAATCCGTAGGGCGTTACCTCTGGTGAACGCCACCAAAAAACGGTTTACGGAATACGGGTTACGGATTACGACTGCGAAAACTGCCCCTGACTTTAAAATGGAAAGGCCGTTAAGTACTGGCATGACTTAACGGCCTTTTCCGGGAAACTCCCGACGCCGCAGATTGGCGGCGCCCAGATGCCTGCCCTCATTGGAGTAGAATAAATCAGGTTAATTGCGCCGGGCCATGAATTTGTTCCCGAAGGTAAGCCACAAAGGCATCCCAATCGGCAAAACCCACGCGAACGGCCGTTTTGGTGTTTTCCAAACTGAGTCTAACGTTGATCTGACTATCCTGTGCTTGTGTGTCCCGCCAGATTCGGAGCATGTGAACTTGATAATCCGCATTAGCCTGCATGGTTACACCTCTTCGGAATTTTTGTGTGATTTGTCTGTTACTGCATCGGACATGTTGCTACTTTAGCAGGCCATCGTTAATCCATCGCTAAATTCCGCACGCAGTCCAAATGAGTTTCGAGGAGTTTGCAGATGGGTCCAATCTTGAAGAGTGGACCCATCTCGCAAAGTGGGTTGAGGTTAATACAAGAGGTCCAACAGGAGTGCTTCGGTTAGATTATCCGGCCAGACAGACGAGTCCAGGGCATGAACGGCCGTTGCCAACGCCCCACGTTCATACCGTAAACCCAGCAAACCATCGGCCAGCGCCGCGCTTACCGGATTAGCCGCCAGCTCGCCCAAAAATTCCACGCCGCAAATACGGCCGCGCTCCACGTCCAGGCGAACGCCGGCTGTTCCCTGGCCCCACGGCTGTTCTTTCTGGACGGTGAAACGCGGCGAACGGCCGTAATTCCACTCCCAGGTATCATAACGCTCAGCTTTCATCTGGTGGATGCGCTCCCAGTCTACGGCCGTTAACGGGACCTGCGCCACCGGCCCGCCCGCGAAGATGCCCGTCAGCAATGCCTGCCGTAGAACGGCCGTGTCCATCTCCGGCAGCCACTCCTTCACATTGCCCACCACCGCCCGGATAGATTGCACCGCCTTCGACTCGATCTGCACCTGACGTGGATTCAGAGCGCGCAGCAGCGCTTCCAGGTCACTGTCAAACAAAATGGTCCCGTGGCTGACCATACGCTCCCGCGCCAGATATTGGGCGTTGCCGGAAATCTTCTTCCCGGCCACGTAAATATCACTCTTGCCATGCAGCGCCGCCGGTACGCCCAACTGATTCAACACGCGAATCACCGGCTCCGTAAAACGCTGGAAATTGTGCAAATCCCGCGAACCGTTGGTGATAAAGCTAAAATTCAGATTACCCAAATCGTGATACACCGCGCCACCGCCTGACAATCGGCGCACCACCTGGACGCCATGCGCGGCTATGTAATCGGGGTCAATCTCCTCCAGCGTGTTTTGGTTACGCCCCAAAATCACCGATG
>CALFEW010000883.1 GCA_937958365.1 uncultured Chloroflexota bacterium
ATGAGCCGCCGGACGGGCGCTGTCGGGTGGCCATTGCTGCCCGCGCGAATCAATCAACGACGCCGGTTGCTCTTTGGTTAGACCTTCGCCCCACACATCGCCATCGGGCGTGAGGGCGACGTTGGTGAAGATGCTGTTCTGGGCGCAGGAGGCGATGGCGTTGGGATTGGTGACGGCCGACGTGCCAGGGGCGACGCCAAAAAAGCCGGTTTCCGGGTTGATGGCGTACAGCCGTCCTTCGGCGTTGGGTTTAATCCAGGCGATGTCGTCGCCAACGGTGGTTACTTTCCAGTCGCCCATCTCTTTGGGCGGGATGAGCATGGCGAAGTTGGTCTTGCCGCAGGCGCTGGGGAAGGCGGCGCCCACGTAGCTCTTCTGCCCTTCCGGCGATTCCACGCCCAGGATGAGCATATGTTCGGCCAGCCAGCCCTCGTCGCGGGCGATTTTGGAGGCGATGCGCAGCGCCAGGCATTTTTTGCCCAACAGGGCGTTGCCACCGTACCCACTGCCATAGGACCAGATAGCGCGTTCTTCGGGGAAGTGGACGATGTACTTCACGTCGGGGTTGCAGGGCCAGGAGACATCGGCCTGACCCGGTTCCAGGGGTGCGCCGACGGTGTGCATACAGGGGACGAAACGGCCATCTGTACCCAACACATCCCACACGGCCGTGCCGGTGCGGGTCATGATGTTCATATTCACCACCACATAGGCGGAATCGGTGATTTCAATGCCTAGTTGGGCGATGGGCGACCCCAACGGCCCCATGCTGAACGGGATGATGTACATGGTACGGCCGTGCATGGAGCCAGCAAACAGCTCATTCAGGCGGGCGTGCATCACTTTGGGGTCTTCCCAGTTGTTGGTGGGACCGGCGTCGGTTTGGCTGACGCTGCAAATATAGGTGCGATCTTCCACGCGGGCGACATCGCTGGGGTCGGAACGGGCCAAAAAGCTGTTGGGACGCAGTTCCTCATTGAGTTTGATAAACGTGCCACTGTCAACCAACAATTGATTGAGGGCCGCCTGTTCTTCGGCTGAACCATCACAAAAATACACCTGGTCTGGTTGACACAGGGCAACCATTTCTTCAATCCAGGCGCGCGCTGGCGCATGGGTTAGATTGGCGGGGAATTGAAGTGTCATCAATTTTTCTTTCCTTTTTAATTTTACATAAAGAGCAGACTGAGCACGCGGACAAAACCAACGTCATCTATCCAGCAAGCAATACCAGGGTGATTGCACCCTGGTGACTCTGTTTTTGCTCATCTGCTCCCAACAATAAGCGGTTTTATCGCCGATGGCCTGGCAGCCGACCGGGGCGATGTATTAAAAAATCTGGATAATCATAGCGTAAGAACGGCCGTACGAATAGATGACAAATGACATCTTTTCAACCATGACGTCATAGTGACACAAAGTAGGGAACTGTCAACCGGAGTTGACAGTTCCCTGTTTATAAAATTTGTGCAACTTCTCTCTCGGCAGGAAACGGCCGTTTCTGCTAGAATCACGCAAGGGACACACCGCTGGGCTTCGTCGCAATTGATCGGGGTCCCAGTTCAACAAAGGAGCAGAAAACGTGAGCGATTTACAAGCACTACAGGCACAGTTTGAACAGGTAAAAAGCCTGGGCCTGGCGCTAAACATGCAGCGCGGGCAGCCGTCGGACGCCGATTTTAGCCTGGCAAATGAGATGCTGACCATCGTGGACGCCGACGACCTGGTGACCCCCAGCGGCGTCGCCATCCGCAACTATCCGGGCGGACTGGCGGGCATCCCTGAAGCGCGGGAACTGTTTGGCGAGATGCTCGGCGTGAAGGCGGCCGAAACCATCGTCGGCAACAATTCCAGCCTGAAGCTGATGAGCAATACGCTGATGTGGGCGATGCTGCGCGGCCTGAAGGACAGCCCACGGCCGTGGGCCAAAGAGGAAACCACCCAATTCATTGTCACCGTGCCCGGCTACGACCGACATTTTACCCTGCTGGATGGGCTGGGCATCGAGATGGTGGCGGTGGGCATGACGCCCGAAGGGCCGGACATGGACGCCGTGGAGGCGCTGGCGCTGAACCCAAACGTG
>CALFEW010000884.1 GCA_937958365.1 uncultured Chloroflexota bacterium
TATCAGCGTTTATCCGCCGCATCCGTGAAAATCCGCGTCTCATTTCTTAAAAATGCAAAGGTTCACCTTAACCAACGGCCGTCTCATTAAAAATGGAACCGATTCGCCTTGAACTCCCCACCGGCCTCGACGTAGGCCCGGTCAACGTCTACCTCTTTCGCCAGCCGGAACCGGTGCTGGTAGACGCTGGCCTCAAATCACCGGCGAGTTGGGAAGCGCTGCAATTTGGCCTGGCCGAACACAACCTGACGGTCATGGACATCTCGCGGGTGATTATCACCCATCCCCACATAGACCATTTTGGACAGGCGGGTACCATCACCGCCAACAGCGACGCCGATGTCTGGATTTGCGAATTGGGCGTAGACTGGTTAACAGAACCGGCCGATATGTGGGAGAGGCGTCTCGAGTATTACCGGCGCGAATTTCTGCACGCTGTGGGCTTTGATCCCCTGATCATCGAAGCCATCGTCGGCAGCATGAAAGTCATAGCCGACCAGAGCGACCCCATCCCGCGGGAACGCATTCACACGTTCCCGCCCACGGGAATCCTGCAGATGGGCGGGATGGCCTGGCAGATTTTGCACACGCCGGGCCACAGCAGCGCCCAGACCTGCTTTTACCAGCCAGAAACCCGGCAGCTTCTCTCGGCCGACATGCTGCTGCAAACGACGCCGACGCCGGTGGTGGAACGGCCGTTACACGCCGCCGATCGCATCCCCGCCCTGCCCCAATTCATGCAGTCGCTCGACCGGGTAGCGGCGCTGGAGCTTGAAGCTGTGTATCCGGGTCATGGACGGCCGTTTGGCCCCCGTTTCCATCTCGACCACCACGCCATCATCCAAAAACAACGCGACCGCATCCAACAACGCAAAGCCGAATGCCTGGTCCACATTCAACAAGGCGCACACACACCCGCCGCCCTCGTAGACAAACTCTACGCCCACCACCCACCCCAATTCCGCTTCGCCGGCCTCTGGATGCTCATCGGCTACCTGGACCTGCTCCTCGCCGATGGCGTCATCCGGCAAGAAAGCAGTTCAGGAGTATGGCACTATTACTCAATGGAAGATTAAAGACTGGAGACTGAATACTCTCCAATCTCCAATCACACAATGACCAAACCACACTTCCCCACCCCCACCGACCTGCAACCCTTACCCTGTTACCTGCGCCAGACCGTGCCCGACGAATATCTGGACGCCATGGGCCACATGAACGTGCGCTACTACCTGGCCCTGTTTGACACGGCCGCCTGGGACTTCTTCGCCCGGTTTGGCATGGATCAGGCCTATTACGATTCCAAAGCCGGGGGCGCGTTCGCCCTGCAACATTTCATCAACTACCTGGCCGAAGTACACAAGGGCGACGAACTCACCATCCATGCCCGGCTGATCGGCCGTTCGGCCAAACGGGTCCACTTCATGATGTTCATGGTCAACGAAACCCAGGGCAAACTGGCCGCCACGCTGGAATCGCTGGGATCCCACGCCGACCTGACCCAACGTCGCACCTCACCATTCCCGCCAGACATCGCCGCCCAAATAGACGCCCTCCTGGCGGAACACAACCAACTTCATTGGCAAGCGCCCATTTGTGGCGTGATAAGACCGTAGTCCGTGTTCCGTATTCCGGCATCGGATGCCGGAATACGGATGACGGAATACGGATAAAGAGACAGCACAAGCTAAAAAGGAGAGTATGACAATGCACGGTTTGATGATGAATTACCAGTTAACCATGGATCGCATTTTGGAATATGCCAACCGCATGTTCCCCAAAAAGCAAATTTCCACCATGCTGCCCGATGGTTCCATGCACCGTTACACCTACGCCGACATGTACAAACGGGTCAAGCGCCTGTCCAAAGCGTTGGTCAAATTAGGCATCGAGCCGGGCGACCGGGTAGGGACCTTTGCCTGGAACCATTACCAACACATGGAACTGTATTACGCCATCCCCGGCGCAGGGGCCGTCTGTCATACCCTCAACATTCGCCTCTTCCCGGAGCAGCTCTCCTACATTGTGGACCACGCCGAAGACCAGATCGTCTTCATAGACGCCACCTTGCTGCCGCTTTACGAACGAGTCGCCCACCAGATTACCAGCGTCAAGCATTACGTTTTGCTCAACGCGCCCAAAGGCACGCCCACCAAATTGCGCAACGTCCTCTACTACGAAGACCTCATCGCCGATTCCGATGAAGACTTTGCCTGGCGCTCCACCGACGAAAACATGGCAATGGGCCTTTGTTACACCAGCGGCACTACCGGCCATCCCAAAGGCGCGCTGTACAGCCACCGCTCCATGTATCTGCACACCCTGGGTGAGAACCAGGCGGCTGCCCTGGGCATGTTGGAATCAGATGTGGTGCTGCCTGTCGTGCCGCAGTTCCACGCGATGGCCTGGGGGCTGCCTTATGCCTGCGCCATGGCCGGCTCCGACGTGGTGATGCCTGGCCCACACCTGAAGCCGGAACCATTGGCGATGCTTATCGAACGGGAAAAAGTGACCATTGCCGCCGGTGTGCCCACCATTTGGACGGCGCTGTATCACGAACTGAAACAAAACCCCCGCGACATTTCCAGCGTACGCGCCCTCATCGTCGGCGGTTCGGCAATGCCGCGCCAGCTCATCAAGGATTTTGAGAGCCAATTGGGCGTCAGTGTGCTGCACGCCTGGGGGATGACGGAACTATCGCCGCTGGGCACGGTCTCTATCCTGCAAGGGCATCATCAGGATTTATCCGACGAAGAGAAGTGGGATATTAAAGCCAAACAAGGGTATGCCATTTGCGGCGTGGAGATGCGCATTGTGGACGCTATCGGCCGGGAACTGCCCTGGGACGGCAAGCAAATGGGCGAACTGCAAGTACGCGGCCCGTGGATTATCAGCCAATATTTTAAGCGGGACATTACCGACGATTATATGACCGAAGATGGCTGGTTCCGCACCGGCGACGTGTCTACGATTGACGAGTACGGCATTATGAACATCACCGACCGCACGAAGGACCTGGTGAAGAGCGGCGGCGAGTGGATTTCGTCGGTGGAGTTGGAGAACGTGCTGATGGCCCATCCGAAGGTGATGGAAGCGGCCGTGATCGCCATCCCGGATGAGAAGTGGTCGGAACGGCCGTTAGCCGCCATCGTCCCCACCAAAGACGGTTACGACCTGACCGTTGACGACCTGAAAGAGTTCCTGGCCGCCCGCGTCGCCAAATTCTGGATTCCCGACGACTTCGTCTTCATCACCGAAATCCCCAAGACCAGCGTTGGCAAATTCAGCAAGGCCACCCTGCGGAAGTTGTACGCGGATGGGCAGCTTGTTCCATAGGCGGTAAGAAGTAAGAAGTAAGCGGTGTTCAGTGTTCAGTTAACAGTTTTCCGAACACTGAACACTGAACGCTGACCACTGAAAACTCCCATGACCACCCCCCTCACCTCCCTCAAAATCCTGGACTTCTCCACCCTGCTACCCGGCCCGTTTGCCACCATGCTGCTGGCCGACATGGGCGCAGACGTGGTGCGCGTGGAAGCGCCGCATCGCGCCGACCTGGTGCGCATGATGCCACCCTTTGACGGCGCTATTTCCGGCTGGCATGGGGTACTGAATCGCAACAAGCGCTCCATCGGCCTGGATTTGAAACAACCGGAAGCGGTAGAGGTCGTCAAACGACTGGTGGCCGCCGACGGCGGCGGCTACGACGTGGTGCTGGAGCAGTTTCGCCCCGGCGTCATGGCCCGGCTTGGCCTGGGGTACGACGACCTGAAGGCGGTAAATCCCGGCCTGATCTACTGCGCCATCACCGGCTACGGCCAGACCGGCCCCTACAAAGATCGAGCCGGTCACGACAACAACTATCTGGCCCTATCCGGCCTGATGAGCCATTCCGGCCGCCAGAGCAGCGGCCCGCCGCCGCTGGGCGCGCAAATCGCCGACGTGGGCGGCGGCTCGTTGGGCGCAGTGATGGGGATTCTCACGGCCGTTATCCACCGCCACGTCACCGGCCAGGGGCAAATGGTAGACGTGAGTATGCTAGACATGGCCATCGCCTGGCAGGCCCACGTCGCCAGCCATTTCCTGGTGGGCGGCGCAACGCCGCAGCCTGAAGGCTGGATGCTCAACGGCGGCAGTTTTTATGATTATTACCAGACGGCTGACGGCCGTTACCTCTCCGTGGGCAGCCTGGAACCCAAGTTCTGGCAGGGTTTCTGCCAGGCCATCGGCCGCCCGGACCTGATCGGGCGCGGTCTGGACCAGTCACCGGCCAATCAGCAGGCGCTGAAGGCGGAGATACAAGGCGAGATTGGCAAACGGCCGTTGGCGGCGTGGACGGCCGTGTTTGCCGAACTGGACGTCTGCGTGGAACCGGTGCTGACCATCCCCGAAATGCTGGAGCATCCCCAGGTGCAGGCGCGCGGACTGGTGGTGGACGTGCCCAAGCCGGATGGCCGCACGCAAAAGCAAATCGGCAGCCCGCTCAAGTTTTCGGCGGGAGAAGCGGAATATAGGGGGGTGGGAACGGCCGTGGGCGCTCACACCGACGAAATTTTGCAGGAGCTGGGCTATGCTGTCCACAAGATTGAGAATTTGCGCCACTCTGGAGTAATTGGATAATGGACGCCCGGAGCTGAAGCTCCAGGCTAAAGAACAACGCCCCGTAAACGGGGCTCAGCGGGCAAACAGCCGGGTTCACCCGGCGTCGTTCTGCTGCCGGGGTGTTTACGCCCCGGCAGGCAAAAGCGCGGCCAACGCCAGGGGGCCAACGCCAGGGGCTAAAGCCCCCGGCAAGACAACAACGCCCCCTAAACGGGGCTAAAGAGAAAGTGTATGGCATTTTGCAGACTCTTTTATCACATCGTATGGACAACAAAAAACCGGCAGCCATTGCTTACGCCAGAAGTTGAGCCAATCGTCTACAACTACCTGCGCACAAAAGCCATTGGCCTGGAAGGAACTGTTTTCGCCATCGGCGGTGTTTCGGATCACGTTCACATAGCGCTAACCATTCCGG
Organism: uncultured Chloroflexota bacterium; assembly: GCA_937958365.1. Lineage (GTDB taxonomy): Bacteria > Chloroflexota > Anaerolineae > Promineifilales > Promineifilaceae > Leptovillus. The sequence goes on from CALFEW010000884.1 coordinate 5,018, forward strand.
CCAAAGTAGCTGTCGCCACCTTCGTGGGACAGATAAAAGGCGTCACTTCGGCCCGGTTCAATCAGGAACACCCTCAATTTATACCGCTATACTGGCAAGACGGTTATGGCGCTTTTTCCGTTGATGGTAAACGGCTGCCACATGTCGTTGCCTACATCGAACAGCAAAAACAGCATCATGCGCAAAACAACATCATCCCTGTGTTAGAACGAGTTACCGATGAGCAAATCCCTCCACGTCTTCATGAGATTGCTCCCACTTATTTGGTAGATGACAAACGATGGTGGCAGGAGATGGCAACTTGGGATGAAGCCTGATTCAGCAATCTTACAGCCGGGTTTACCCGGCGTCGTTCTGCTGCCGGGGTGTTTACGCCCCGGCAGACGCCGCCCAGAGCGACCGGAGCTAAAGCTCCGGTCT
>CALFEW010000885.1 GCA_937958365.1 uncultured Chloroflexota bacterium
CTCGACGCCTACATCCGCTGGGTGCAAAACATCGTGGCCCGCGAAGATGGCGTGTTGGCTAATGTGACTATGGGCGATAAAGGCAGTTATCTGTACATTGTGTATGGTGCGCCAATGGCCCACGAAGATAATGCCCGCCGCGCCGTCAGCGCGGCGCTGGCGCTGCAACGCTTGCCGTCCCATCTGGCCTTCATTCAGGCCACGCAAATCGGCATCAGCCAGGGGATGATGCGCGTGGGGACGTATGGCGGGCGCACGCGCCGTACCTATGGCGCATTGGGTGACGAGGTAAACGTGGCGGCGCGCCTGATGCAGGCGGCCGCCCCAGGCCAGAGTCTGGTCAGTTCCAGAGCTTACAAAGCGTGCCGCGCCGCCTTCCACTGGGATGTTTTCCCGCCAATTACCGTGAAGGGTAAAGGCGAACCAATTCCCATTTTTGCCCCGCAAACGGCCGTGCGTCAGCAAAGCCTGCGCCTGTTCGATCCCCTCTACGCTGCTCCCATGGTCGGCCGTGCCGCCGAACTGGCGCTGGCCCTGGAAAAACTAGACCTGGCACGGCAAGGCCAGGGGCAGATTTTGGGCATCACCGGCGAGGCCGGGCTGGGCAAATCGCGCCTGACGGCCGAAATCATCCGCGCCGCCCGCACCGGCGGGTTTGCCGATTATGGCGGCGCGTGCCAGTCGGAAGGGGAACATACCCCCTACCTGGTCTGGCGGATGATCTGGCGGGACTTTTTTGCGGTAGAAGGTGACGGCCGTTCCCCCGACCTGCTTCAGCGACTAAAAAACACCATCAACCACCTGTCGCCACAGCGCGTCAGCGCCGCCCCGCTGTTAGGGTTAGTGCTGGGCCACACTTTACCGGAAAACAGCTTCACCCGCAGCCTGAACCCCAAAACCCGCAAAATTGCCCTGCATGCCCTGCTGGAAGATTGCCTCAAAACAGCGGCCGCCCAGTCACCGCTCCTGCTGGTATTGGACGACGTCCACTTCATAGACTCCCTCTCCCATGACCTGTTAGAAGAACTGGGGCGGGCCATTTCCCGCTTCCCAGTGTGCATCGTCCTGGCCTACCGCCCGCCCCACCGGCGCAGCCAGGCTCTGCGCGTGGACGAACTGAACCATTTCACCCGTCTGTGCCTCATCGAACTGCCCCCCGCCGAAGGCGCGCAAATCATCCAGCGCCGACTGGCGCAGCTCTACCCCGAACCAACCGCCACAATCTCGCCCGAATTGGTAAACCAGCTTACGTTGCGCGGCCAGGGCAATCCGTTTTATCTAGAAGAACTGCTCAATTACCTGTACGACCAGGGCATAGACCCCTACGCGCTGGAAAACCCCGACTCGCTCTTTTCCGAGCTGCCAGACAGCCTGTACGCGCTGGTTTTCAGCCGCATAGACCAGTTGCACGAGCGTGAGCGAGTGACGCTAAAGGTTGCCAGCATCATTGGGCGCAGCTTTCGCCTGGATTCTTTGTCGGGTTACTACCCGGCCTTGGGCAGCCAGGACCAAATCACCACCGACCTGGAGATGATGCGCCAGCAGGAGATTTTGCTGCCAGACGCGCCGGACCCCCAGCGGGCCTATCTGTTCAGGCATATTATCACCCACGACGTGGTGTACGACAGTATGCCGTATGGAACCCGCGCCCGGCTGCATGAAGCGTTTGCCGTCTATCTGGAACAAACCACGCACCACGCGCTGCCACTGGATTTGCTGGCGTATCATTATGAACGCAGCGAAAACATCCCCAAGCGCATAACCTATTTGCGCCAGGCGGGTGAGGCGGCCCAGGCCGCCTATGCCAACGCCGACGCCATCGAATATTACCTGAGCTTGCTGCCCTTGTTACAGGAGCATCCAGCCGAGTCTGTTCAGGTGTATCTGAATCTGGGCAATGTGACCCAACTGCTGGGCAGGTGGGAGCAGGCGGAGAAGTATTACACCACAGGGCTGGAACTGGCGGAAAAGTTCGGGCAGGAAGCGGAGGCGGTTCACTGCCAACTGGCGGTGGGTAAGCTGCAAAGTCAGCGCAGCAGCTATGAGGCAGCGATTGTGTGGCTGGAACGGGCGCACCGCGGATTCGAGCGCCTGGGTCATCGCCGGGGGATGAGTCTGGCGCTGGCCGAAATGGGGCGAGTTTATTTTCGACAGGCAGAACACGCCCAGGCAACAGCTTTGCTGGAAGAAAGTCTGGCCCTCGCGCGGCAGTTGGGCGAGCGGGCCGACCTGGCCCTGGTGCTGAAAAATTTGGGCAATGGCGCCTGGCGGCAGGGACAATACGGCCGTGCCCGCACCCTCTATGGCGAAAGCCTGGCCCTCTACCGCCAGATTGGAGACAAACAAGGCATTGCCGTACTGCTCAACAATCTGGGCAACGTGCTGGATGATCAAGGCGATTACAGCGCGGCGCGTGCCCATTACGAAGAAAGCCTGGCAATGTGCCGCGAAATCGGCGACAAGCGGGGTATCTCGATGGCGTTGAGCAACCTGGGGTTTATGGCCTGGGCGCAAGGCGATCTCACGGCGGCGCGCGCGCTCAATCAGGAGGGATTGGCTTTGGAGCAAGAGTTGGGCGAGAAGTGGGGCATGGCTAATTCGCTTAATAATTTGGGCAGCGTCGCTGCCGAGCAAGGCGATTATGACGCCGCAAGCCGGTATTTCGAGGAGGGACTGGCCTTGAGCCAGGAGGTGGGGGCCAGGTTGGATGTCGCGTTAGCGTGGTGTAATCTGGGCGAGATGGCGGTTGCCCGGCAGGCATACCAAACGGCGCGCGCGTATTACGAGAAGAGTATTCGTCTGGCGCAAGAAGTGGCTTCTAACCGGCTGGTGGCCTATAACCTGATTGTTTTTGCGGAGTTGGCATTGCTTCGCCCTTTGTCGAGCGAACAGACGATGGAACAGCCGGCCAGCCGGGCCGCCTGTCTGTTGGCAGCGGCCCGGCTGGAACTGACGAATTTGGGGACCAGGCTAAACCGGGTGGAACAGCGCACGTATGACCGGGTGCAAAGCAGCGCGAAAGCCATTCTGGGAGAAAACGCATTTCAGGCAGCCTGGGATGAGGGGAGTGAATTGGGGTTGGAAACGGCCGTAACCTGCGCCCTCCAAACATAAAACACGGTGGAGTGTTGGCGCAGCAACGGCGAGATCGCCAAACCAGGTTACGGCGTCCATGGGGTAAATTTGCAATACCCCAAACTGTGGAGAATTTATGCTGTTGTGGGGAGACTAGTTCTGTCCTGAAATCATTTTGGTCGGTTCCTGTGACCTCAGTCACTGGCTTTGTGTGACGTTTGTCACTTGAGAAAGTCTGGTGCCAGTCCCATGATGTAAGGTGCTTAGATGTAGAATCGCCGGATTCAGAAGGCTGCTATCCGTGACCCAAAGGTCATATATCGTTTTCTGACACCCTTCGTCAGAGGTCACACCCCAGGACCACAAATACGGAACACGGATTACGGAATACGGAACACGGATTACGGGACACGGCTTACGGGACACCATAGCGCCTTCGACAAACAACCGGCCACCCACTCCGTTCAGCCTGACTGCTCATTAAGCGCCCCGCGCCGCCGAACAGCCACCAGACTGCCGGGTGGGAGCCACAACCCAAGGAGCCAAAATCATGAATCGTCGTCTGGCAGCGTGTATTCCCCCGCTTCTGGCCTTATTGGCCTTGTTATTATTCGGCACAGCCTATGCGTCCACCGGCGCCACGGCCGTTGCCACCCTATCTCAACCGGCAACAATTGTCCCCCTTGAATCTGTCCCCACCGCGTCACCCGGCCCGGCAATTATCAGCCGCACCATAACCCGGCCGGAGGAAGACGATTACCCGCCCCTGTGGTGGCTCAACCGGCCACCGCAAGAACCGGTGCGGGGAGTTGTTGATTATTCATCGGGCGGCGCAACGGCCGTTGCCCCCCTTGCCCGCCCCGTCCTCGCCAACGCCCCCACCGGACCTGGCAGCAGCATTCACGGCCGTGTCGTCGCCGCCGCCAATGGTCTTCCCCTGGCCGACATCCACGTCGCCGCCAGCGATTACGACACCGAATCTACCTGGTACGACACCCAGACCGACGCCAGTGGCTACTACACCTTCACCAACCTGGCCGACAACGACTACCGCATCCGCGTGGACGACTGGACCAACAACGGCGGCTGGGCGCAGCAGTATTACGACCATCACTTTGCCCATCACCTGGCCGACCGCGTCACCATCAGCGGCAGCAGCCAGTTAGACAACATCAACTTCAGCCTGGAACCCGGTGGTTATATCACTGGCTTTGTTTATGATCAGGCCACCGGCCTGCCCCTCGCCAACATCAACGTGCAGACCGACTTGCTGGCTGGTGAAGGCGGAACCGGGACCTGCACGCAGGCTGACGGCAGTTTCACCCTGGGCGGATTGACGGTTGGCAGCTACGTCGTCTACGCGGCGCGGGGCTGGAACTATTGCCTCAACGCGCCGGGCGTCTACGCCCAAGAGTATTTTGAAGAGACGCCGTACCGCCATCTGGCAACGGCCGTTCCCGTCACCAGCGCCATCCCCGTTCCCAACGTCAACTTCACCCTGGAACCCGGCGCGACCATCCTGGGCCGCGTCACCGACGCCGCCACCGGGCAGCCGCTAGGCGATGTCCAGGTCAATGTCAACCTCTACGATCCCCCCCAAGACCACGTCACCAGCGCCCGCACCGACGCCAGCGGCTATTACACCGCCACCGGCCTCGTCGCCATAGATTATCGCGTTGGTGTAGATGATCCCAACTGGATTCCTGACGGCTATGCAATGCAGTATTACAATCAGGTAATCGCTTGGGAAGCGGCCACTCGTGTCCAACCGCCAACAGCCGGTATCATCAGTGATATTGACTTCCCGTTGCAGCCGGCCGGCGCCATCACCGGCTTTGTCTGGGACGAAAGCGGCGCGCCCCTGGCAAATGTCAACGTGGGCATCTCTTTGGTTGATGGTTCCTGGGGGCGCGGTTTCTGCACAGACGAGAATGGCTATTACGAGATGCGCGTCTTGCCTTACGGCCGTTACAAAGCGTCTGCCGGAGGCAATTGGAACCACTGCACCCAACAGACAGGCGTCTA
>CALFEW010000886.1 GCA_937958365.1 uncultured Chloroflexota bacterium
TGATCATCAGGGTATGGAGGAGGTTAAATTCCATGGGGGTTAGCTCGGTTTCACGGCCGTTTACCAACACCACGTGGGCATAGCGGTCCAGGCTCAGGCTGCCGGCGCGCAGGATGTTGGCCTCCGGCTGGACTGCGCCGGCGCGGCGCAGCACGGCGCGCACGCGGGCGACCAGTTCACGCGGGCTAAATGGCTTGGTGACGTAATCGTCTGCGCCCATTTCCAGGCCGAGGATTTTGTCGGTTTCGTCTACGCGGGCGGTGAGGGCGACGATGGGGGCGCTGCCTTCGCGCTGATATTCACGCATGAAGGTCAGGCCGTCCATCACCGGCATCATCATATCCAGGATGATAAGGTCGGGCTGGTGGTCACGGGCGGCAAAGAGGGCTTCACGGCCGTTACTCGCCGTCACCACCTGATAACCGGCCTGCTCTAAATATCCTTTGACGACGCTTACCAATTTAGCTTCGTCATCCACAACAAGAATGAGATGGCTCATGATCAGTATCAACAATAAGCGATGAATTTTGTGAAGTGTACCTGAAAACGCGCGTGGCGCGATCAGACGCCCACATTCCGTTCTTTACACACCATTTATTTTTCAGTCTAGCCCACGAATATGAAGAAGCTGTGAAGAGCCTGTTATCCGTATTCCGTATTCCGTATTCGGTATTCCGTGGGCGTTAGCTCTGGTAAACGGCCACGGAATACGGTATACGGACTTCGGGTTACGGCTACTATGGAGAAGACATGGAAGCATTTTGCTATTACCACGACGCCCACGTTCAGTGGTAAAATCACTGTCCTGGCAATGGGGGCCATGTTTGCCATCCCATCCCATCCGTTATTTTGAGGTTTTTATCATGAGAGATGAGCAGATACCGCTAACGAAAACGGATCCCGAACGAGAAAAATGGACGCAATCAGCCAACAGAGCGCGTCAGGCATGGAGCCTGGTATGGCTGCGCCTGAGAAGCATCACCCCGGCCCGTCTGGTGCGCATCGTTCTGGTGCTGGCTGCTTTTGTTGGCATTATCTGGTTGTTTTGGGGGACCTGGCCGGCCTTGCTGCCCTTCCTGATTGGCGGCGTCGTCGCTTACAGCTTACTGCCGCTCACGAACTGGTTAGACAGGTTCATGCCTCGCGCCTTCGCCGTGACGATTGCTCTGTTGACCCTCCTGATAATTTTTGGCCTGATCCTGTATGCCAGCGTCACGGTTTTGGGCCGACAAGCCTTTTTCCTGTACCAGACCTTACCAGAACCAACGGAAATTGACGGGCTTATTGCCCAGGTAGAGCAAAGTCTGAAAGCTTTGCCGGTCTCCATGCGCGAGACAATTATCCAAGTCCTCACCCAGCTGTCGGTACTTGTCCTCAGCAACATCGAGTCTTACAATGAACGCGCCCCTGACCTGATTGTTACCGGACTGCTGCGTTTGCCTAACATAGCCGGTTTTGTTTTGGGTTTTCTGGCCGTACCAGCCTGGCTGCTGCTCGTGCTGCGAGATCAACAGGCAGGAGCCAGAGCGTTGCAGCGCCTGTTACCGGCCTCCTGGCTGCCCGATGCCCTGGCTGTCTGGCGTATCGTTGACCGCTCTTTCCGTGCTTTTGTGCAAGGATTGCTGGTCCTGGCTTTGTTCGTGACGTTGTTCGTTTATATCGGTCTCTTGCTCCTGGACAAGGTGGGCGCACTAAGCGTCACGTTTAAGCTGGGCGCAGCCCTCTTTGCCGGGGTGATGCAGTTGATCCCCACTGTTGGGCCGATTATCGTCGTCCTCGTCATCTTGCTGACGCGAGTGACTTTGTTTAATACGGCCGAGGTGCTGTGGCTGTTGGGCCTGTACCTGGTGGTAGAACAACTCTTGCGCCTGACGGCCGAACCACGTGTGAGAAAACAAATTATCTCCGGCGTACATCCAGCCTTGCTGATCATGGTGATTGTGGCCTTGAGCAAATTTGGCTTTTTGTGGGTTTTGCTGGCAGCGCCGGTAACGGCCGTTATCTATGACCTGTTTTTGTACGTGTACGGCCGTTTCGCTGAACCCCCTCGCCCGGCCGGTTTGCTGCCCGGCGAATCCTTGCCCAAACGCAAATTGCGCCGTTCGCCCCAAAGCGCCACACCCCACGTACCCGCCGCCTACCGACACGGCCGTGCCGCCCGAAAGAGTAACCGGCAAACGACTACGGATTAACCACAATGCAACAATATCTAAATTCTGCTCTTAACAAAATCATGTCTCAGGAGTTCCCAATGGCTCAAGAAGATTCTTTGCCCGATGAATTCGCCGACTATACCCAACTGACCCAGATTCGCGTTCCCCTGGAAGATGCCGCCATGGCTTTCACCACCCGCGACGAAGACGGGAAACTGCCCATCATCCTCATTCCCACCCAATTACTCCGCATTCGCAACGACCTGGTGATAACGGCCGTTGGCATCCTGGTTGGCGGCGTGGTATTAGGAGCCTTATTGCGCCAGCCATCATTCATTACCCTGGCCTTTCTCATCGGTCCCATTGTGCTGCTCTTAGGCGTCTATCGCGCCTTCATGGTACGCATTCCCGAAGGTTCCAAAGCCTTACTAACACGCGGCGGCCGTTACCTGCGCACCATTGACCCCGGCTTGCACATCCTCCCGCCCTATATCATCGTCTCCCATTTGGTGACCCAGCGTGAAATCCCCTTCGACGTGCCGCTGGTAGATGCGCCCACCAGTGACAACGTGCGCGCCAACGTAGACACCTTGTTCACTTTCCACATCTACGACCCGTACCAGTTCGTCTTTAATATTTCGGCCGGTGATTTTGACCAGGTCTTGCAGGCCGTTTGCCAGGACACTTTGCGCGCCTTTGTTCGCACCATCAATTCCAGCCAGGTCATGGACTTGAAAGACGCCAATATCAACCATGTTTTGGAACCACTTAACGTAGACATGGCAACCTATGGCGTGCAAATCATGAAAATCAAGATCACCTTCGCCCAGCCACCGGCCGAATTTATGCGCTCTCAGGAAACCCGGCAGCTTGCCATATTGCAACAAGCAGAACAACAAGAAGCGCAAGCGCTGGCCATCCGCCGCCAAAAAGACACCGACGCCCTGGCTTTCCAACGGGTGCTGGCCGAAGTAGAACGGGACAAAGAGATACTGCGGCTGGCCCTGCAAAAGGCGGAAATGCGCCGCCGCGTGGAAGAAATGGAGGCTGAGACCGAAGAATTTCGTCTGGCGCGTAAGGAACAGCGCATCAGCAAATACCCGCAGGCATGGGCGTGGGAACAGGAATTGGCCCGCCTGGAAGTGGCCCGTTCCCTGGCCGGAAATTCTCGCGCCATGCTGCAAGTCGGCGACGCCAATGACATCACCCGCGCGTTCCTGGTGCGCGACATTTTGCAAGATACCCCGGTCCCCCCGGTCGAAGAAAACAAAGAATAACCCCTCACACCTCCCGGAGGTTTTGAACCTCCGGGGGGCTGCCAGACACCCCGACAACGCGATATTCCCAATGAAACCGGCCGCCATTTTTGATTTGGAATCGAGGCACACATCATGACTTATGAAATGCAAGGCCCCATGGGCGCGCGCACGGTGATGAACGGCCGTGTCGTAGATTATTTTGCCGGCTGTGGCTATTTGGGGCTGCAAAACCATCCGGTTGTACGCCAGGCGGCGGTGGACGCGCTGAATCAATACGGCCTGGCCAACTCCGGCGGTTTTGGCAGCAACCATCCCATCTACCAACAGCTAGAGGAAGCCGCCTGCGCCTATTTTGGCGCGGCGAAGATGCTCTATTTTGCCTCTGGCTACCTGGGCAACGCGATTCTGGCCCAGGGACTTCAGAATCGCTATGAGCGGATTTTTGTAGATGAGCAGGCGCATTACAGCGTGTGGGACGGGGCGCGCACCACCGGCAAACCGGTGGTTGCCTATCGTCACCTGGACGCCGAGCATCTGGCCGAGGTGTGCCAGCGAGAATTGCGGGCCGGCGAACGGCCGTTGGTGATGAGCGACGGCGTGTTTCCCGTGTCCGGCGAGATTGCGCCGGCGCGGGAGCTGTTGGCCGCGATACGGCCGTTAGACGGCCTGCTTTGCCTGGATGACGCTCATGCGACCGGGGTGTTGGGCGAATACGGCCGTGGCACGCTGGAACATTTCCACCTTCTGGATAACGACCCCGACGCCCATTGCTGCTTTACCTGCCACACATTCAGCAAGGCGTTGGGCGCGTATGGCGGCTTCATCGTCGGCGAGGCTGCCCTTATTGACGAATTGGCCGCTTATGCCAACGTTCAGGAAGGCGCCAGCCGCCCGCCGCTGCCCGCGGCGGCGGCGGCGACGGCGGCCCTGACCCTGCTGCGCCAGGATGATTCGCTGCGCCGCCAATTACGGACCAATGTGGCTCTGGCCCGCGATGGACTGCGTGGGTTGGGGTGGGCGCTGCCGGAAACGGCCGTGCCCGTCATTTGCCTGGAGCAGCGCGAGGGTCTGAACTTGGGGCGTATCCAGGCCGACCTGTTTCGCCACGATGTGCTGGTCGCCCATGCCACCCATTACACCAGCGTGCCCGATGGCGGCGCGCTGCGCATCGCCATCTTCGCCACGCACACCGAGGCCCAAATCAACCACCTCATCACCACCCTGGCCCAGGTAATGGCTGCCTGACGCCGGCATGGAGGAAGACTGTATGAGTCTTCAGTGTTCAGTGTTCAATGTTCGATGTTCAATGTTCAGTTAGCGGCGGGATGGGCAATCGCCCAGGCAGTGGAAGTCGGTGTCTGGCTGGAACTCCAGGCGTAGAATCTGGCCCGGTTGCAGAACGGCCGTATCGTCAAACAACACCAGCGTCGTCCGGCTTGTGTCATCCACGAAACTCAACTGTACGCGATGTTCGCCCGGCGCGATGGCCCATTCGTCCAGGATGGGGCGTGATTGTTGCCACTCAGCCACGCCATACGGCCGTGATAATACCACTTCCCCATCTACCATTAATCGCAAATCCATGGTTTCCACTAAATCGGGCGCGTTCACCGGCAGATTGCCCAGCGGCGCAGAGGGATCGGCCAGGGCGATTTGCAGCACCACCGGCTGCTCCGGCTGCGGTCGGAACGGCAGGTCGGTCATAAAAATCTGGAAAAGCATTACCACTGCCAGCAAGGCGAAGGCGGTGGCGATGTTACGCCAGGTGAAGGGCAGAAACATACGGCGGCTGGACAGGTAATCCGGTTCTTCGAGACCTGTTTCTTCGTTTAATTTGGTCAACGGTTTTAGTTCGATGGCCTGGGCAAAATCGTTGGGCGGCAGCCAGGCAGCGGTGATGGGCGCGTTGGCATAGGCGCGCTTCAAACGGGGCACGCGCTCCCGAATCAGGCGTTGTTCTGTCCACAGATTGCCTTCACGGTTGGAACAGTCATCGGGGGGACAGCCGACCACTTGCACGGCCGTTGCCCCGGCGTTTAAGGTGCGTATCAGCAAATCGGGCGGGGCTGTGCCCACACACGGGAGGGTCACAACTTCGATGGGGAGCGGGCTGGCGGAACGGCCGTTCTCCGGCAAAAATGGTTTCGCGCCATGGGCGGCATGGCGTTCGCAGGTAAAAATCACCTTCACCGCACCGTCCGGCGCTTTGGCCCGGGCAAAAGCCAACTGCGCGGCCACAGTCTCCCACAATAATTCCGGCGAATCATCCCCCATGCCCACCGCGACGCCATCACACGAACCTACGCAAATCCCGCAAGAAACGCACAAACTCGGGTCTTCAATGGCAATGAACTTGTGTGGCTTGCCATCATGCCGTTCCACCATCTGAATTGCGCCAAATGGGCAATCTAAGGCGCATTTGGTGCAGCCGGTGCAGCGATCTTTGATGATGTGGACTTTGGGCTGGGGCGTGGCTCGTTTCCCTTTAGATAGCCAGGGCAGCGCCAGACCGATGATCGTCACCACCAGCAGCGACCCCCACAAAACGATCTCGGCGGTGGTTCCGGCGGCAGGCAAAT
>CALFEW010000887.1 GCA_937958365.1 uncultured Chloroflexota bacterium
GCGCCGCCGCTGGGCAACTGCGTCGCGGCAATGTCCAGAATGCGCTCGCGGGCGCGGGCCGGGATCATATGCACAAAACCCAGCAAATCCTGGGTGGAATCGCGGAAGCCCATCCCCCGGCCAATGCCCGATTCAAAATAAGAGGCCGAACGCGACATGTTAAACGTGACCATGCACTGGTAAGCGTTCCAGATATTCACCATGCGGTTGGTGTGTTCGTCGGGCGTATCCACCTGATAAATGCGCAGCAAATCAGACCAGGACGCCTGCAAATCGGCGAACGCCTGGGCCACAGCTTCCGGCTGGAGGTATTTTTGCAGCAACGGCCGTACCCCCCGCTTATTAATAATTTGCGAACCGGGTGGGTCGAATTTGGCGTCGCGGGGATTTTCCTGATAGCCCAACAAAAAGATAATCTGGCGGCTTTCGCCCGGTTCCAGGGTCAGCGTGATCTGCTGTGCGCCGATGGGCGACCAGCCGTGCGCCTGCGAATTGCGCGATTGCCCGTCGGCGACCACCTGCGGATTGTCCCAGCCGCGATAAGGCCCCAGGAAGGCTTCGCGCTGCGTGTCGTACCCGGCCACGTCGGCGGAGCAGGCGAAATAGGCGAAATGGTCGCGCCGCTCGCGGTATTCGGTCTTGTGGTAGATGACGCCATCTTCCACCTCCACCTCACCGATGTTCAGGTTACGCTGGAAGTTGGTCACGTCGTCCCAGGCGTCCCACAAGGCAAATTCGACGGCCGCAAAGAGTGACAGCCGCGCCGTCTCATCGCGCCGGTTGGTGATGGTGGTTTGCCAGATTTCCAGGGTTTCGCCCAGAGGGATAAAGTAGCGGGTTTCGGCGTGAATGTCGTGGGCGGTGGCGGCGATGGTGGTGTAACCCATGCCATGGCGGCAGGTGTACGCCTGCAATTCGGTGCGGGCAGGCTGCCAGTTGGGCGACCAGAACTGGCCGCTGTCATTGTCGCGCAGGTAGAGGAAACGGCCGTTTCCATCCGCCGGCGCATTGTTATACCGGTAGCGCGTCAGGCGGCGCAGGCGGGCATCGCGGTAAAAGGTGTAGCCACCGGCCGTGTTGGAAATCAGGCCAAAGAAACCGTCGTTGCCCAGGTAATTAATCCAGGGCAGCGGCGTATCGGGTTGGGTAATCACGTACTCTCGATTCGTGTCATCAAAATATCCGTAACGCATGATTCACATCCTTAAAGAGTGATGGGTACACGGATGAGACGGATTTAACGGATTTCCACTGATTTTGTAACGACTAAGCCTCTCTAGGATTTCACCACGGAGGCACGGAGAACACGGAGGTTCTACAGGTTTAATCTCTGTGCCCTCAGTGTCTCCGTGGTAAGTAGTTACCTGATTTTCTCGATTTATCCGTGAAAATCCGTCCCATCCGTCCTATCCGTGTAGCAAATTAAACGATTGTCGCCCCGCACGTGCCGCGAATGATCAGCTCGGTGGGCAGAATGATATGGCGCGGCGATTCCGCGCCGTTTTCGATGATGTCTAGCAGGGTTTCGGTGGCCAACGCCCCAAAGCGCAGGATGGGCTGGCGGATAGTCGTCAGCGGCGGCGAGGCAATGGCGGCGGTGGGCAAATCGTCAAAACCGACGATGGCAATCTGGCCGGGCACGGCGATGGCGGCGGTGCGTAAGGCGCGCAATGCGCCCAGCGCCATCGCGTCTGAGGCCGCAAACACGGCGTCGGGCTGATGGGGCAGCAGGCGCAGCATGGCATCGTAAGCGCCCGCTTCCTCGAAGTTGCCGTCGGCCATCAGACTCTCGTCGGCGATGAGGTCGTGTTCGCTGAGCGCTTGCAAATAGCCTTGCCGCCGGTCTATACCGGCGCTCATGTCCTGACGGCCGTTAATTATGGCAATGCGTCGGCGTCCCTGCTGGATGAGGTGGGAAACGGCCGTATACGCTCCGGTCACGTTATCCACATCTACAAAACTCACTTCCGGCGCATGCGCCGGCCGGCCGATGACCACAAAAGGCATCGCGTTAGCGGCTAGCCGTCCCACCAGCGGATCAAACTTCTGCGCCGAGGCAATAATCACCCCATCCACCAGACCGGGCCGCTGCAAAATAGGGTACAGCTTCTCCTCTTCGTTTTCCGTATGGAACATGAAAAGCGCCATCACCACATCGTTGGCGTTGCAGGTTTGGGCCACGCCCTGAATCAGGCGCGGATAATACGGGTCGGTAAACAGCGATTGGGCGATACGCGGGATGATTAGACCGATGACGCCGGAGCGGTTGGAAGCCAGCGACCGGGCGATGAGATGGGGCTGGTAGCCGGTCTCTTCAATGACGCCCAATACGCGCTCCCGAACTTCAGCGCGCACGTTGGGATGATGATTCACCACGCGGGAGACCGTCGCCCGCGAGACGCCTGCCAGTTCGCCAATTTTCTCAAGCGTAAGTCGTTCGTTCATACCTACCGCCTGCCGGTGAGTGATTCACAGAGTGCCGGGATGATGCAAGTTGGAAAAAGTCTCGGAGTTTATGATTGAAATCTTCGGTTTGCGGGGCTTTGAGAGCGCTCTCAAAGCTGAAGACATCTTAACAAATCTACTGGCGGCTGTCAAGCAACGGCCGTTTTGGCCGACGTGGGTTAGGGGGTGTGGTCCGTATTCCGTAAGCCGTATTCCGTGTTCCGTATTCCGTGGTTTGATGACGGATTACGACTTACGGACTACGGCTTACGCTTCACGTCCGGCGCTTGAAGACACAGAAATAGGTATTGGTCCAAGAGGTCATGTTGTTCGGCTGCGCCATGACATCGTGGTTTTTGCCGACAATCACCGGTTCTATGTGAACCAATTCCCAGCCTTTATCGCCCAGCCGGTTGAGTTCCGGCAGCAGGGCATAGGGGGAAAATTTGGGATGGTCACCCGGCGGAATCATCGCCACGCCAAGTTTGTCTACCTGCTCCATCTGTGCTTCTAAAAACGTTGTGAAATACTCCCAGCGATCTATCATTGAATACTCCCGGAATTGATAACAAAGGGACAAAGAGACGTAAGGGACAAAGGGTTGGCCCCCATTCATTGGGGTTAATTATAGTGGGAAACGGCCGTTTTTCCCCTCCCCATTGCCAAATCTCCCCATCCCGCCTACTATCCTCTCCCAACTACCAACTTTTAAGGAGCAACTATGGAACGCATCGGATTTATTGGTTTAGGCATTATGGGTCGAGGCATGGCTCACAATTTGCTGCGCGCCGGTTTTGGCGTGACGGTGTGGAACCGTACCCCGGCGCGTATGGAACCGCTGGTAGCCGCAGGTGCGCAGGCGGGCAACAATCCCGCCGACGTGGCCGCGCACAGCGACATTATCATCACCTGCGTTTCGGATACGCCAGACGTGGAAGCGGTGGTTTTGGGCGAGAAGGGCGTGCTGCATGGCGCACAGCCGGGCACGCTGCTAATTGATTGCAGCACCATCAGCCCGCAGGCCACCAAAGTCATGGCCGCGCAACTGGCCGAAAAGGGCGTCCACATGCTAGACGCGCCGATCAGCGGCGGCAGCGAGGGCGCGGCCAGGGGCACGCTTAGCATTATGGTGGGCGGCAGCGCCGCGCAGTTTGAACGGGCGCTGCCCGTCTTTCAGGCGATGGGCAAGACGATCACCCACGTGGGTGACACGGGAGCCGGGCAGACAGTGAAGCTGGTTAACCAGATTTTGGTGGTGGTGACGATGTTGGGGGTGAGTGAAGCGCTGCTGTTTGCTCAGGCAGGCGGGCTGGATTTGGAGAAGACGTTAACGGCCGTTTCCGGCGGCGCGGCCGGCAGTTGGTCCCTCAGCAATCGCGGTCCACAAATCATTCAGCGCGACTGGCGGCCCGGCTTTACCATTGACTTGCAGCAAAAAGACCTGCGCCTGGTCCTGGAAGCCGCCGACCAGTTCGGCGTGCCCGCCCTGGGCACAAGCATGATCTTCCAACTCTACCGCACCCTCCAGCAGCAAGGTCTGGGCGGCGACGGCAATCACGCCCTGGCCAAGGCGTTGGAACGGCTGGCAGGGCTGGAAATAGACGGCCGTTCCACTTGAAGTGGTTGAAGATTGAAGATCGAAGATTGAAACCACGCATCGTCAACCTTTAATCTTCAATCTTTCATTCTTACTCTGCCAGGATGCCTTCGATTACGGCCGTTTCCTCATCACTAAAGGCCAGATTATCCAGGGCGGCAACGGCCTCTTCGACGTGGCGGATCTTGCTGGCGCCGATGAGCGAGGAGGTCATGGCCGGCAGGCGCAGCGTCCAGGCGATGGCGAATTGGGCCATCGTCTGGCCCCGCGCCTGAGCAAGTTCGTTCAGGCGGCGCACTTTTGCCAGCCGGTCCTGTGTCACTTTGTCACCCCAGTGGAGCTGGTTTTCATAGCGGGCAGCGCGGGAATCGTCCGGCACGTCTTGCAGGTATTTGTTCGTCAGAATGCCCTGCGCCAGCGGCGAGAAGCCGATGCAGCCAATGCCTTCTTCGGTCAGCACGTCCAGCAGCCCATCTTCAATCCAGCGGTCGAACATGTTGTAGCGCGGCTGGTGGATGAGGCAGGGCGTGCCCAGTTGGCGCAAAATTTGCGCCGCCTGCCGCGTCTGTTCCGGGCTGTAGGTGGAAATGCCCACGTAGAGGGCACGGCCGCTGCGCACGATAAAATCGAGCGCGCCCATCGTCTCTTCCAACGGCGTGTCGGGATCGGGGCGGTGGTGGTAGAAGATGTCCACGTAATCCAACCCCATGCGTTTGAGGCTTTGATCGCAGCTGGCGACCAGATATTTGCGCGATCCCCACTCGCCATACGGTCCCGGCCACATATCGTAGCCCGCTTTGCTGGAGATGATGAGTTGGTCGCGGTAGGGCTTGAAATCTTTGGCGAAGATGCGGCCAAAGTTCTCTTCGGCCGAACCGTAGGGCGGGCCGTAGTTGTTGGCCAGGTCGAAGTGGGTGATGCCCAGGTCGAAGGCGCGGTGGAGGATGGCACGGCCGTTTTCAAATACGTCCACGCCGCCAAAGTTGTACCACAAACCCAGCGACACGGGCGGCAGTTTCAGGCCACTGCGGCCGGTGCGCCGGTATTGCATGTTGTCATAACGTGTTTCAGCAGGTAAATAGGTCATGGGGGTCCTTTTGAATGGTCAATGGTTAATAGTCAATGGTCAATGGTTAACGGATCAGGAACAGGAGGAGGGCGACGGCCGTGACGACCCAGGTAGCGATGATAACGGCCGTGACTCCCCGATTCACCGGCACGCCCTCGGCCATCGCGGCTTGCGCCCGAAGGCGGCAGTCGGCCAACACTTCCGGTGGGATCATTTTCAGGGCCAGCCAGACGCCGAGGGGGATCAGCAGCAAATCATCCAGGTAGCCGATGATGGGGATGGGATCGGGGATAAGGTCTATCGGGCTGACGGCGTAAGCGACGACGGCCGCGGCAAAAATTCGCGCCAGCCAGGAGACTCGTGGGTCTTTATAAGCCAGATACAGGGCATAAACCTCCGTTTTCAGGCTGGCTAGACGCCGTTTCCAGTTTTGGGTGATGTTAGGAATGATGTCCTGGTTCATGCATTATTCGTCGTAATTTAGTTGGGTTCTCTCGGCGGCCTTGAGGGATTTTAGCCAATCGGGGGCCAGAGTGTCGGGGGAAACGGCCGTTTGCGATTCGCCTCTTCTCTGTTTCATGCCGCGCCACGCTTCAAAGCCATACAGCAACTGGCCTATCGCCGCCAACAGCAGGCCCGGCCCGATACAAAGCCCAACCACGTAGCCCAAATTCATCGTAAAGTCCGCCGGTTCGTCGTAATAAAAGATGGCGGATAGGCCAAAGGCAAACGTCAGAGCGCCTATCATCCACAACGTAATCGTGATGAGCAAGATGGGCCAGGCGATCTGGTAACGGCCGCGCATGGCAACCATCCCGGCGCTGCCACCCCCGGCCAACGTCAGGCCAAAGAAAAAAGGCGCCAAATCATAAAAGTTTCC
>CALFEW010000888.1 GCA_937958365.1 uncultured Chloroflexota bacterium
TCCAGGGCCAGTTGGCCTTCGACGACCTGACGCAGCAGGCGCAAGCCATCAACCTGCCCCTGTTTGTCGCCATTTTGGGTGCGCGCGCCGACGACGACGAATTGTTCCGCGCCAATCGTCTGACCGAACCGACGCTGGCGGCTGCCATCCACGTCCCCCAGCCGGAAGCCGCCGATGCCATCTACGACATATGGGCGCAGCAGCGCAGCCAGTTGCAGCTTCAGTACGAATCGTTACAACGGCAAAGCGGCCAATACCCCATCTCCTTAAATCTGGGCGAAGTGCGCGCCCTGACCATCCTGGACCTGACGCTGACGCCGCCGGTGGTGGAAATTTTGCCACTCAACCCGGTGGTGGTGCGCGAAGGCGATGCGCCCGATACGCCGCTGGCCGAGTTGCAGCCGCAGCGCCAGCCGCTGCCGGTCGCCATTGTCTGGCCGGATGGCAAGCCACGCGATTTGCTGGGCCTGACCTGGTCGGTGAATGGCGTGCCGCAGCTTGCCCCGGAAACGCTGACGCCGGATGTGAACGGACAGCTTCTGTTGGATTGGGACTTGCGCACGGCCGTTGCCGGTGCGTATGAGGTAATCGTTAAGGTGACGGACGTGTGGGGTTTTGTCGCCGCCAGTGAGCCGGTGACGCTGGAGGTGGTGGAGGAACGGCCGTTACCGCCCACCGCTACCCCGCCGCCAACGGCCGTGCCCACGCCTGTCCCAACGGTTTCTACTATTCCTGGTGTTGATCTGTTGTCTCAGCCGGGGGTATGGCTGGCGCTGGCCGGTAGTCTGGTGGTCCTGTTGGGGCTGTGGCTGCGGAAACGTCGCGCCGATAAGCCCGGCGCGGCGATTGTTCCAGAAATTACGGCCGTCGCCGCCGCTGAGCCGCCGGTGGCCGAAGCCACGCCGCTGATCGCCGTGCTGGAACCTTTCGCGGGCAACGTGGGCACGGATGGTCTTATTCCCCTGACCGGCGACAACCTGAGCATTGGCCGTGATACGGCCGTAGCCGACCTGGTGTTAGCCGACGCCAGCGTCGCCCGGCTCCATGCGCGCATCATGCAGCAGGGCGACGACTATTGGTTGTACGACGAAGGCAGCGCGGCGGGCACGTTTCACAATTACGGCCGTGTCGGGCTGGCGCCCCACCGTTTGCAAGATGGCGACCAGATTGGCCTGGGGCGCGTGCAGTTCCACTTCCGCCTGCGCCCGGCAGCCAGCCTGCGCCTCCCCGATGACAAGAGAGACGAAGAAGAATAAACACTCCAGACGCCTCTTCATTGACCATTGACCATTGACAATTAGCCATTGACAATTGAAAACCTCCCTATGACTTGTACAGCAATTATTTTCGACATGGATGGCCTGATGGTGGACACAGAGCCGCTGGCGCGTGAGGCGTGGGCGACCGTTGTGCGCCAACATGGGCAGACGTTAACCGACGAAGTGTACCGGCAGATGATTGGCCGGCGCACAGCAGAAAGCGCCGAACTGTTGTTGGCGCATTATGATTTACCGTATACGGCCGTTGAGATGGCCGCCCATAAAACCGAACTATTTGCCATTCGGCGGGCGCAAGGTGTGCCGGTTATGCCTGGGCTGTTTGAATTGCAAACGGCCGTTGCCCGGCAGGGCATTCCCTGGGCTGTCGCCACATCCAGTCCACGCAGCCACGCGGAGGCGATTCTGACGCAGCTTGGTCTCATGGCCGACTGCGGCGCGGTGGCCGCGGGCGACGAGGTGGCTCATGGCAAACCCGCGCCGGACATTTACCTGTTGGCGGCGCAGCGTTTGGGCGTGAACCCGGCGCATTGTCTGGCGTTGGAAGATTCGGAGCCGGGCTGCCGCGCGGCGGTGGCCGCCGGTATGAAGACGGTGGCGGTTCCCAATCGAGATACGGAAGGGGCTGATTTTGGGTTTGTTTACGCCGTGTATGGGTCGCTGGTGGAGGTGGCGCGGGATTTGACAAAATTATTAGTTGATGAACGGCCGTTTGTGAAATAGTAGGCAAACGGCCGAATTTTGATTAGAATGAATAGTCATAGAACTACTCGCCAAACTTCGTGTGTCAGACGCCGTCATTGGTGACATCATCGCTTTCAAAGAACGAACCTAAATTAGGAGGAAAGCATGTTTCGGCGCTTTGGGGTCAACTTTGCCATCATGTCTATGTTATTTGATGGTTTATTCACCTTCCTGGCGCTGCTGTTAGCAGTTTGGGTGCGCCCTTTCCTGATACCATTACCGATGCTCATTACAGTCAGCAGCGTGCAAATGCCTTTCGCCCTCTACATTGTTATCCCTGTGTTGTGGGTTGTCGTCTTCCTGGGAGCCTCTGTCTACGATCCGAAACGTACTTATAAGGCCGTGGATGAATTTCAGCGAGTCACCTTAGCCAGTGCGTTTGCCGCTCTGGTGGTGGCCGGGCTGCTTTATCTGGCGTTTCGGGACGTTTCCCGCTGGTTGTTTCTCACGTTTGTCCTCATCAACGTCGTGTCTTTGTGGCTTTGGCGCGTCCTGGCCCGTTTATCCTTCAGGCTTGGGCGTGTACCGGAGGCTGAACGGCGTGTTTTGATTGTGGGCGCCGGAGAAGTGGGCCAACGGGTGGGCGCGATGATCGAGACGTATGCGCTTACTGGCCTGCGCCTGATTGGCTACCTGGACGATGATATTCACAAACGCTCCAGCGATTTGACGATTATGGGCGATATTCAGGATGCCCCCCAGGTCGTTCGGCAAAACAACATAGACGATGTCGTCATTGCTTTGCCTCGTCGCGCATATGGACAGGTGAACAAGCTTGTTTTAGATCTGAGCCATAGCCCGGTGCGGCTGCGTGTTGTGCCGGATTATTTCAGCCTGACGTTGTACCGGGCTACCGTGGACGATTTTGGCGGCATCCCGATGATTAATTTACGCGACCCGGCGTTGAATGATTTCCAACGACTCATCAAACGATTGTTTGATCTGGTGATTGGGAGCATGATGACGCTGCTGCTGCTGCCGGTGATGGGCTTAATTGCGGTGATCGTCCGCCTGGATTCGGCCGGCCCCACTATTTTTCGGCAAGAGCGGGTGGGGGAGAACGGCCGTCTCTTTGCCATGCACAAGTTCCGCACCATGGTGGATGGGGCCGAAGCCATGCAAACCGAAATGAACCACACCAATGTCCAGGGCGACCTGGTTCACAAACAGCCAGATGATCCTCGAGTAACGCGAGTGGGTCGGTTTTTGCGCCGTTCCAGCCTGGATGAACTGCCCCAATTGTTTAACGTGTTGAAGGGTGAGATGAGCCTGGTGGGGCCGCGCCCGGAAATGCCCTGGATGCTGACGGAGTATGAGCCGTGGCAGCACAAGCGTTTTGCTGTGCCGCAGGGCATGACGGGCTGGTGGCAGGTCAACGGCCGTTCCGACAAACCCATGCACCTCCACTCCGACGACGACATCTACTACGTGCAAAACTACTCGCTGTGGATGGATTTTTACATCCTCTTCAAAACGCCCTGGGTCGTCCTGCGCGGCAAAGGCGCCTTCTAACTATCTTTCCTGGCAACGGCCGTTACCCCAGCAATTCCACGTCAAAAATCTTGTCCAGCCGGAAGGTGCGCTGCGCCTGTCGCTCGTGGCAGTAGGCGATCAGGTAGGCGGCCCCTTCGCCCTCGGTGACAAACCTGGGGCTGATGCGCCGCAGCGCTTCGCCCGACTGGCTGCGGTAACGGATGCGCAGCTGTTGCTTCTGGGCGATGGCCTGGGTGATGAGCGGCGGCACGGCCGTTACCGGCGCGGGCGGCGTGTAAATGGGGCCACCCTGGGCGTGCAGCAAATCGGCGACTGTGTGCAATCGTTTCTTTTCCAGGTCACGGGCCATGCGTTTTAAGATTTCGGCTGTGGTGTACACGTCTGTCAGCGCCCGGTGGGCGCGACCCACGCGCACCCCCAGTTGGCGGGCAATGTGCCCCAGGTTGTTCTTGCCAAAATAAAAGTGGCGGCGCGCCAGTTCCAGCGTACACAACCAGGGCTGTGGCAGCACCGGCTCCCCGGCCGGGCGCTGCGCCGCATACCCGGCAATATAAAACTCTTGCCCCACAAAACCGGCGTCAAAGGCCGCATTGTGGGCCACCAGCAGCGCGCCATCCATGAAAGCCAGCAGCTCGTCGGCGACGGCCGTAAAAACAGGCTGGCCGATCAGGTCGCGGTCGTAGATGCCGTTGATGGCTGCGGCCTCCGGGTCCATCGGTCGTTCCGGCTGAATGAGGCGGCTAAATTCAGCCACCCGTTCCCAGTTTTCCAGGCGCACGGCGGCAATTTCAACGACGCGGTTGCCCAGGTGTGGTTTCAGGCCGGTGGTTTCGGTGTCTAATACGACGATGGGGATTTGCGACGGCCGTTGTTCAGCAAACGTCAATCCATTCATGTCTATCCCTCACCCCTGCCGCCGAAAAATGGTTCCTTCATCGCGTCCAAGCGCGTCGACGACGCGCTCCACATGCAGCGGCAGGCTGTTGGCCGGTTCAGAACCCGACATAAAACAAGCAAATTCGGCCGCTTCTGGCCCGGTGGTAAGCTGGCCGGAGATGGGTACGGCCGTAAAAGCCAAAATCATTTGCAGCGTGTCCGGCTTCACATAAACCCCTGTCAGGTCGGTCAGGTGGACGAGCAGGCCGGTTTCTTCGCGGGTTTCGCGCACGGCCGTATCCCAAGGCGCTTCGTTAAAGTGGCTCCCGCCACCCGGCAGGTTCCACACATCCTGGTCGGTGCGCTTCACCCACAACACCGCCCCGTCATCATCGCGGATGATGGTAAACGCGGCCAGCTTCCAGATGGGCGGGTAAATGTGCGTCGGTTCACCGCGCCGTTTGCGGTTCCAATCGCGCCAGGGGTATAAAATTTGCCGTACCAAAAACTTGCCCAGCCGCGACACCGGGTCCAACTTCTGCACGCCCCAATAAGGCGGGCCGCCGCGATGGGCAAAGCTGCGTTCCAACCGTTCACGGTGCGCCGGAGCGATGGGCGTGGGCAGCCGGTTGGTCGGGAAAAAGCCTACCTGCGGCGATTCTGCCGAGGTGGTCAGTTGGCCGCCGCGTGGCAGGCAGCGGAAGATAAAATCCAGGTTGCCTTCTTTTTGCCAATCAAAATGGTAAACGCCCACCAATCGCACCGGCAGCACCTTCAGCCCTGTCTCCTCTTCCACCTCGTGGATGACGTTTTCCGTGGGCAGTTCGTGGGCGTGGACGCCGCCGCCGGGCGGGGCGAAGGTGCGCGTATCGTCGCGCCGGATGAGCAGCACTTCGCCGTATTCGTTTACTACGATGCCATTTGCGCCAACTTGCATAGTTTGTGTGTCTGGGAGATTTGTCAAATCTTTAAGATTTGACAAATCTGGAGCGACTACTCGCCGCGAACCATTTGGGCGGCGATGCGGTTGTGTTTTTCCAGGTTAGCGGGCAGGTTGATGGTGGTGAGACGGCCGTTTTCCACCACCACTTTGCCGTTAATTACCGACCAGTCCACGCCGGGCGGCTGGCACAGGATCATTGCGGCGACCGGATCGTGGCCCGCGCCGGCGAAGGCGACCTGATTCATATTCACGGCGATGAAGTCGGCGCTCATGCCGGGGGCCAGGTAGCCGATGTCATCGCGGCCAAGCACGGCCGCGCCGCCGCGGGTGGCAATCTCCAACGCTTCGCGGGCGGTCATGGCATCGGGTTGGCCGCCAAAGCCGCCGCGCCCGCCCGGCGCTTCGCTGAGGTAGCGGTCTGGGGCGACGCGCTGGAGCAGCATGGCCTGTCGCGCTTCGGTGAACAGGTGACTGCCGTCGTTGGAGGCGGAGCCATCCACGCCCAGGCCGACGGGCACACCGGCGCGGCGCATGGCGGGCACGGCCGCGATGCCGCTGGCCAGGCGCATGTTGCTGGAGGGGCAGTGGGCCACGCCGGTTCCCGTCCGCCCAAACAGGCTGATTTCTGACTCGCTCATGTGGACGCAGTGGGCGTGCCAGACGTCATCGCCGGTCCAGCCGAGCGATTCGACGTAGGGCACGGGGCGATGGCCGAAGGTTGCCAGGCAAAATTCTTCCTCTTCGAGCGTTTCGGCCAGATGGGTGTGCAGGCGCACGCCGTAGGCGCGGGCCAGCCGGGCCGATTCGCGCATCAGATCAGGCGTCACGGAGAAGGGGGAGCAGGGGGCCAGGACGATGCGCATCATGGCGTGGCGCTGGGCGTCGTGGTAGGTTTCGATGAGGCGCTGGCTGTCTTTGAGGATGAAGGCTTCGTCTTCGGTGACGCGGTCTGGGGGGAGGCCGCCTTTGCTTTCGCCGAGGGACATGGAGCCGCGGGCGGCGTGGAAGCGCACGCCGATTTCTTGGGCGGCGCGAATCTGGCTGTCCAGGGTGCAGTCGTTGGGGAAGATGTAGAGGTGGTCGCTGCTGGTGGTGCAGCCGGATAGGGCCAGTTCGGCCAGCCCGGTGAGGGTGCTGACGTAGATGGCTTCGTCGGTGAGGTTGGCCCAGATGGGGTAGAGGGTTTTGAGCCAGGTGAAGAGGTCGGCGTCTTGGGCCAGGACGCGGGTGAGGGTTTGGTAGAGGTGGTGGTGGGTGTTGACCAGGCCGGGCAGGACGACGTGACCGGCGAGGTCGAGTACGGTGTCGGCGGCGGCGGGCAGGTCGGCGGTGGGGCCGACTTGCTGGATGACGTTGTCTACGACGTAGAGGCCGCCGTTGGCAATTTCGCGGCGCTGGTCGTCCAGGGTGACGAGGACGGCCGTGTTTTTGACGAGTAATGTGCTCATGTCAGGCTCCGACTCCTTTGTTAAGGCTGGTAAATATGGGTGAGATAACTGTAGCACGGCCGTTTGGGGTTGGCAATGGGG
>CALFEW010000889.1 GCA_937958365.1 uncultured Chloroflexota bacterium
CCATGGCCGCGGAAACGTTCTGCATCTCCAGCGACTGGCGCACCTGGGCCAAGATTTCTTCAAGGTTTGACTGCAACATGAGATACCTCCAGGTTTATTCCCCGGAGGCACAGGGGAACCTGCCAACCGGGGGTTAAGCTATTTGGTTAACAGGTTTTAGAGTCGGCTTGGTGCTCTGACTGCCAGGCTCCGATTTTTCGTTCACTATCTGCTCCATTTACTGAATATAAACAATGTATATTGGTTAGATGGTTACGGCCGTACCGGCCAACAGCGGATTTTACGCCCGCGACGCCTGTCTTGTCAACCACTCTATTCAAACGCTTGTATGCCAATTCTAGGTTATAATGGGTACGTGAATTGCAACATAAACAAACGGCCGTTACTCACGGATGATTTTTTGTCAGCGACTGCCTTCACCAGGCTTCCGTTTACCAACTTCCTCTCAAAAACCCTGCTAAAATTGAAAATACCAGGCCCATTCAAGATCGTAAGCCACTTTTCCTGCGGACTAGGAAATGGAATCTGATTATTTGAAACAAAAAATAGAACAATTAACCCAAGAAAATGCCGCATTGGAGGCAAGAGTTGCGCATTTAAACCGGGTTGAACACACGTTGAATGCCATCTTAAAAGGCACGGCATCTCAAACGGGTGATGATTTTTTTGTCTCTCTGGTGAAGTACCTGGCAGAAACGTTGAACGTCAGATATGCCTTGATCGGTGAACTGTCCGGCCGTCATAACGAGTCCATTCGGACCATTGCTTATTGGACGGATGGAAAACTGGGGGCAAATTTTCTCTACCCGCTTGCCGGCAGTCCTTGCGCACAGGTCATTGAAAATGGGGTGCAGTCTTACGAGGCCAACACCTGGGAACAGTTTCCCGAAGATAAGGTACTGACAGAAAATCAGATCGAATGTTACATTGGCGCGCCGCTGCTAAATGCGAGTGGACAGCCATTGGGTGTTTTGGTGGTGCTGCACGATCAAGTTTTGGAGATGGTGCATGATTCTGTGCCAATCATCACCATTTTTGCGGCTCGGGCTGGGGCAGAGTTGGAACGTATGCACAGCGAAGAAACGCTGCGGACCTCAGAAAGGCGCTACCGGCATTTGATAGAAGAATCTAACGAGGCGATTTATCTGGTGTATAACGGCCGTTTCGAGCTGGCCAACGATCGGTTTTGCCGGTTGTTTGAAATCAGTCAGGCAGACGTGCTGGCGGGCAAGCTAAAGACCAGAGACCTGGTTGCCCCAGAAAGCCGTTCCCTGATCAAAGAACGCAGTCAGCAAGTGAAGACCGGTGAACTAACACCACAGCGGTACGAATTTATGGCCCAGACGCGCAACGGCCGTATCTTTCCCGTTGAAGTTTCTGTCTCTTACGTCAATTACAAAGGCGGCACGGCCGTACAAGGGCTGCTGCGTGATCTGACCGAGCGCAAACAGGCTGAAGCCGCTGAACGCAGCCAACGCGAGTTGGCCGAAGCCCTACACGAAATCGGTCTGGCGCTCAGCGCCTCACTGGACGTTGAAATCGTCCTGGATTTGCTACTGGAACAACTGGACCGGGTTGTGCCCTATGATTCCGCGACGGTTATCGAAGTGCAAAAAGGGCAAACGCACATTGTGCGCGCGCGGGGATATGAAAAATTTGGCATTGCGCTTGATACAACACAAAAACCACGCTCAATGGACGTAGCCAATGCGCGAACGTGGCAAACATTGATCGAAACGAAACGGCCGTTAATCATCCCCGACATCAATTGCAGCGATTTGTGGTCCCACAGCGAGCATAATCCACACGTGCGCTCATGGGCCTGCGCCCCCATCCTCATCGGTGGTGAAGTTGTCGCCTTCCTGTCCACCAACAAGCTCCAGCCCGATTTTTACACGGACGAACACGGCCAGCGGCTGGCCGCTTTTGCCGGTCAGGCCGCCCTGGCGTTACAAAACGCCCGTCTCTTTGCTGCCAGCGCCGAGCGCACCGAAGCGCTGCACATCACCGGCGAAATATTGCGCTCGCTCAACGCCGCTTCCAACATTCAGGACGCTTTTCCCAGTCTGGTGAATAACCTGAAAATGGCGACCCGCTGCCAGCGGGTGACGCTGGCGCAAATGGACGAAACGCGCCAATGGGCCGACTTTATCGCCCTGCATGATGAGCAAAATAAACTGGGTCAGACCCTTCGTTTACACGTTTCCGAATCAGCCGCCACCGATGATTTGCTGCACGGCCGTGTCCATATCGTGCCCGACATTACCACCGAATTAGACTACCGCGCCGGCCAACTGCTGCACAATGCCGGGTATCAGTCCTACATCGCCCTGCCGCTGCTGGTTAACGACAGCACCAAAGGCGTTCTGACGTTAAGCTGGACGCGCAGACAGGATTTTGAAAGCGTCAAGTTACCCTTGATTCAACAAATTGCCAGCGTCATCGCTCTTGGCCTGGAACGAAGCGCGTTATTTGCCAAAACCCATGCCCGCACCCAGGAATTGAACCTGCTCAACAAAGTCATATCCGCCGCCGCTTCCGGCCAGACAGAAAACACGGTCATGCAAATACTCTGCCTGGAAATCGCTCAGTATTTATCCATAACCCATGTGACGTTGATCGAGCTAGATGAATCCATGACGACAGGACGGGTCATGGCGCAATACCTTGACGAAGCTTACAAGAGGCTTGCCGGTCGAATATTACGACTAGAGGCAGATAGCGCTTTGTTAACGGCCGTTACCCAAACACAGTCCCCCTTCGTCGTTCCTGTCCTGAGTCAATTCCCGCTCACACCCGGTATGGCGCATCTCGTTAAATCGTACCATCTCGTTTCCGCTTTGTTAGTACCCATCTCATTGCGGGGCAAACTCATCGGCATAATGGGGATCGGTTCCGAGACCATGCGCGCCTTTAACCCTGAAGAAATCCGCCTGATCCAGACAGTGTGCGAAGAGCTGGGGCGTATTCTGGAGACGGCGCGCCTCTACGACCAGTTACGCGCCCACGCCGCCGAATTAGAAGAACGGGTGGCCGAACGCACCAGCGAATTGGCCGAAGCCAATGAACAACTCAAAGAGCTGGATATTCTCAAATCGCAATTTGTATCCGACGTTTCACACGAGCTTCGCACCCCGGTAACCAATCTAAAACTGTATCTTGATCTTTTGGAGCATAAAGGCAGCGTTCTTCTGCCCAAATACCTGCCCATTTTACAAAAACAGGCCGACCGGCTGGGGCAGCTCATTCAGGATATTTTGGACCTTTCCCGACTGGACATCCGCCACAACAGCCGCCCCGGTTTTGGACCGGTAGATTTAAACAGCATCGCCCACGACGTGATTGTGGCGCACCAACCACGGGCCGAAGTCACCGGATTACATCTCATTTTCAGCCCATGTCCCAATTTGCCTCTGATCATAGGCGACCGCAACCAATTGGCACAAGTCGTCACAAACCTTCTGGCCAACGCTATCAATTACACAGTAGATGGGACCATTAACGTGAAGATTTCGCTGACTCCCAGTCAGAATCAGGTCTGTTTAGCCGTGGCAGACACGGGCATAGGCATTTACGAAGATGACCTGGCTTACCTGTTCAATCGCTTTTATCGGGGCCAACAGGCACGCCAATCCAACATTCCCGGAACCGGTTTGGGGTTGGCCATTGCTCAAGAAATCGTGCGGCTGCACGGCGGACATATCGAAGTATACAGCGTCATCAATCGAGGCTCGACGTTCAGCGTCTTTTTGCCTGTGGCCTCACAAACCGAACTAGACGATGCCCAGTGATCTGGTTTTCCTGAACAGTCTATTTCACTAAATTCGGGTCGGTAATGTAGGCCCACCAGTTGTTGAAGATGCCGCCGGTTTTGCCGGTGATGTGCGGCATGTGGCCCAACCACCAGAGATGATGATAGCGTATGTCACCGCTGCCCCACTCCTGGCAATTCACCCGCCGGCTGACGCCTTGAAAATCGGGGAAATTAAACCAATCGTCGCATAGGCTGCGCACGAAACGGCCGTTACCCCAATCATAATCCCGGTCACTATTGGGCGCGAAATGGACGTTACCACATTCAGCCAATCCCGGATGGGTTTTGTCATAACGGGTAAAACGCTCCCACAAATTTGCGCCGCCCCGCTTCTGCCGATACACCTGCGCCATGATAGACTCAGCGCGATGGCCCAAATTCTCCAACATTTCCCCCACCCCACGCTCGTAATTAAAGCCCATCACCACAAAACGCCGCTGATAACCATCATCCAACAGCGGTGGCGCGTTGCACCAAAACGCATCCCGCCCCACCATCAACGATTCATAATACCCGGCATAGGGAAACCCAAACAGCCACACTTCGTCAATCTGTCCGGCGTTGATGCGCGACGCCACGCCAAACTGCTGCAACAGACGAGGATAATCCAGCAAATCGGGATGATGAAACCCTGTCCGCGAACGCCAGCGAAAGAGGTAAGCGTCGGGATCATAACGAAAACCATCCGCTTTTACAGGAAAATCGTCTACATCGAGGTATTCGACAATCTCATAGCGAACATAGCCATAACTGGCCGCCTCCACATCAGCGATGTATTGCTGAGCCAGGGCCAGGGGATCATGCCAATTGAGGACGGCATGAAGACGACGCTGGCTTTCGAACGGGATAATGGGGTTGTGATTGATG
>CALFEW010000890.1 GCA_937958365.1 uncultured Chloroflexota bacterium
CAAAGCCGAAGCGCTGGCCGCCTATGATGGCGTGGCGCAGCGGGTGGAACTGCTTAAACTGCAATTGGACGCGCAGGTGCAAATTGAAATCGCCAAATCGCAGGCGCTGGGCAGCGCGCTGGCGGCGATGAATATCAAGCTGATTGGCGACCCGAATGCGGCGGCTTCGCTGCTGCGCATGGTGACGCTGGCCGATGGCTTGGGCGAGGTGATGAATAATACGCCACGGCCGTTGCTGGAAGTGGGGCAACAGTTGCTCAACAAGGTCACGGGCAACCCTGCCGGTGACAGCCTGACGCAAGCGCAACCGACAAACGGTGGCGCCAGCGTCACGGAATTGGCCTTGCTGGTTCCCGAAATCGTCAAACTGGCCGAGCAAAACCTGAACCTGAATAAGTTGAAGGGGCAGTCGGTGGGCGACGTATTGAATTTGCTGGCCGAGAAGGTGACAGACAACCCATCCATCGCTAAGGCGCAGGCGGCCATGGACAGCCTGCCCATCATCCGCGACCTGCCGTTTGAGGACTTTTATTTGCGGGCGGCGGCGAAGTAAGAAGATTTAACCGCGGAGAGCACGGAGAACGCGGAGGTTTTGTTGAGAATCCTCCGCGCCCTTTGTTTCTCCGCGGTTGGATAAATCAATATGAAGCTTTGGAATAAAGTGCGGCGGGCGGTGCAAACGGCCGTATCCGACCTGTTTAGCGAAGACACGGAAACGGCCGTTCCCGACCCCATCGCCGATCTCATCCGCCAGACGCAAAAGCGGCTGGACGCCCTGCAAGACGAAATGGCGCAGGCGTTGGTCCGCCAGAAGCGGGCCGAGACGGCCTGGCGCACCGCCCAGGCGCAGGGCCGCGCCGACGCCGACACGCTGGCCGAACAGCACAGAACCTTCGCGGTGACGCTGGTCGCCATACAAGGTGAAATCGAACGGCTGCAAGCCCGCCTGACCGACCTGACCATGCAATCCGGGCAGCTTACCGACCGGGCCGCCAACGTGGAGATGATGGAGCGGCTGCAAACGCTGCGGGCGGAAATGGACAAAACGGCCGTATCCCTGCACCACGAACTCGAAGAGCGCCAGGAGCAAATCGCCCGGCGCGAAGATTACAGCGCCGCCCGCGACGAAGTTTACAAGCGCAGACTATAACGAAACCAACCTTATGCTTACGCCTGAACAGCAGCACGCTCTGGATAATTTGTTGGCTCATGTGCCGAAAAATGGGGCGGAAACGGCCGTTGGGGAAACGGCCGTTGGCCCAACCCCCGACTTCCTGCAAACCTGGCTGGGTATTTCCGGCAGCCAGCTTAAAGGCCATCTGGACAGCCTGTTGCAACAAAAAAGCGCCTGGCAAGACGCCTTCATAACCTACACGGAAGACAATCCACTCGATTCTGCCTTTGGTTTTCTGGGCGCGGCCGCCGCCGCTTTCTACGCCGCCGAAAAAGAGGCCAATCCAAAAATCAACACCTACGTAGACGCTTTTTACTACATTGCCACCTGCGCCTCCGTGGGCTACGCGGACGTATTTGCCGTCACCCAACCGGGCAAGGCTATTGCTTCCCTGGTGATGGTGGTGGGTCCCGGCCTGGCGGATAGGGCTTTGAACCGGCCTAAAGAAGTGGGGTGATGGGGTGGTTGGCTCATTGACCAACCACCCAACTGCCTTACCTGTCCAGCCGCATGTCGGCGATACGCATGTCGGCGATGATGTTGAGGAAGACGGCCGTTTCCAACTGACTAAACGTAGCCGCCGGCGCTTCAGCCCAGGCCACGATTTCCTGCCCGGCCGCCAACCGGACCATGATGAAACCCCAGATTTCTGTGCCATCTACGGCCGTATAGCCCACATCTACCCGCTGCCATACCTCGCCGCCCAATGGGAAGGCGAACGGCTCGCCGGCCTGAAAATCGGCCACGCCCGCCCCGGCGTCGCGCAGCAGCGCCGCCAGCACTTCGTCGGACGGCCGTGTCTCGTCCGTGACGCGCAAGGCCACAAACGTACGGCCGTCGGCCACAAAACGCTGCCAATCCCCCTGGCTCTGAAAAGCAAAATCGGACGGATGGGCTACTGAAAAGGTCGTCAGATCGGCCTGCGCCCAGTGGCCCGGCTTCAGGCCAAAGCCCTGGTTGGTAAAGCGCCAGCTTGCGCTGATGGTCTCCACGGCAGCGATGGTTTGCGCTTCGGCGGCCTGCGGGCCGTCCACGTCTACCACGTAGCCGCGCCCATCCTTGACGAAGGCAAAAAAGATGCCGGTGCGCGCCCCGCCGTCCGGCCGGGTGTAGCCGTAGGCCACGCGATTGCCACCCACCCCGGCCACCGTCAATTCGTCGGCGAATAACACGTCTACGGGGCCAAACTCGCTGAGAGTCTGGTTTTTAAGCGTCAGCGGATTCATGCCCGGCTCCAGGTGCGGGTAAATTGTCACCTGCATTTGGGTCTGGCTGCTGAAGTCGCTGGTGTAGAGCAGGGTGTCGGTGTAGACGGGCGTGTACCAGTCGTCGGGGTGGAGAAATTGGAAGCCCAGGTAGGGGTCGAGATAGGTGGTGACGCCCGGCTGCAAGCTGCTGTTGGCGATGGTCAGGTCGCGGAAAGCGCTGGTGGTAGCTCCGGCGGCGTTGTCCGCCTGGAAACCGAGGAAGTACGCGCCGTCCGGTAACGGCCGCCAGTCGTAATAGAGCTGACCGGCTTCGTCGAAGGTGAGGACCGGGCCGGGTTCTCCGCTGAGGGCGTTGTTCTCGTCCAGATAAAAGCTGGTGAGTTGGAAAGCGTCGCCGGGTTGTGGCGCGATTTCGGCGGCGGCGGCCCCATCACCCCGGCCCCAAAGGCGGGCCTGACGGCCGTTCTGATGGTCAAACGTCAGATTGGCGGGCAGGATGGCGCCATCGGTGCGTAAATAGGTTCCTTGCACGGTGAACAGACTGCTGCCCGGTGCGGTCGGCCACATCACCACAAAATCGCCGTTCCCGGCCCCATCAAACAAGTAGGTGACGCGGGTATCCCAAATGAAAAAGTCGTCGTGGACGCCATCGCGCCAGGCGTTCAGGGCGCTGCCATCGGGCAGGTAAGTGGGTTCGGGGATGAGGGGATCGTATTCCAGCAGGCGGCGACGGCCGTCTGCTTCATACGCCCCGCCCAACAACACCACGTCGGTCACGTCGCGGCCAATCACCTGAAAATCCAGGTACGCCGGATTTTGCACGCCCACGCTCTCGGCCGTGGTTTCGGCCAGATGGAGTTCCGGCGGCGGCAGTTCGGCGTAGCTGATGGTGTGGGCGCTGGCCAGGAATTGGCTCCACAGAGGAAGTTGGGTGACGGCCGTATACTCCGGGTGGGCCAGATCGGCGGTGCGCGGGAAGTAGATGGCGACGCCGCTGGCGTGTTTGAAGCCGCTGCCCTGCCGTTGGGCGAGAACGGCCGTGTCCACCGCTTCTACCACCTGCGCCGCCGCCGCCGTGACCTGCGGGTCCGGGCTGCGCTGGGCCAGGATGGCGGCAAAATGGGCCAGGTCAATCGCGGCGTAATGCTCAAAGTCATCGGCGTAGACGCGGGCGAAGGCTTCCGCGCCGCTGCGGGCATCGGCGACAGCGCCGGCGACAAAGGCGGGGTCGGCCAGCAGCGTTTGGGCCAGCGATTCCACGGCGTAAGTCAGGTCGGGCAGGCGGGTCAGGTCTATGGCCGCCATCGTCACAAAGTCGTCGGGGTTGGCCTGGGTGTAGGCGGCGGCAAAATCATTGACCAGCAGGCGGG
>CALFEW010000891.1 GCA_937958365.1 uncultured Chloroflexota bacterium
TTTATGTGCTTAAAGCAGCAGGCGCAAGGGGTGTTCGAGAATAGCCTTCAGGGCCTGCATGAAACGGGCCGCTTCAGCGCCGTCGGTGACGCGGTGATCGGCGGAGATGGTGGCTTTCATGCGCGTGCCTACGGCAAGCTGCCCATCCACCACCACCGGAACCTGCCGGGCAGAGCCAACGGCCAGGATGGCCGCGTCGGGTGGGTTGATGATGGCAATAAAGTGGTCCACATCGAACGCGCCCAGATTGCTGATGGTGAAGGTGCTGCCCTCCACGTCTTCGGGTTTCACTTTGCCGGCGCGGGCACGGCCGATCATGGCCCGGTTGTCGGCGGCGATTTGGGCCAGGGAAGCCAGGTTGCTGTTTTTCTGAACGACGGTGAGCAGGCCGCCTTCAACGGCCACGGCCGTTCCCACGTGAATGCGGTTGTGGCGCACAATTTTATCCCCGGCAAAGGCCGCGTTCAGGTTCGGGAATTCCTGCAAAGCCAGCGCCGCTGCCTTGACGATCATGTCGTTGACGGTGACTTTTTGCTCTTCCGGCAAAAGGGCGTTGATTTGTTGGCGCAAGGCCAGCGCCGCGTCCATGTCAATCTCGCTGGTGACGTAGAAATGGGGTACGGTGGTCTTGCTTTCAGTCATGCGCCGGGCGATGGCCTGCCGCAGGCGGCTGGTGGGAATTTCGGTCGTTTCCGGGCCGGTGGGCGCGGCGGACGCGGCCGTTGTCGGCGCAGGCGCAGCAGGCGGCGCGGCCAGATAAGCTTCCACGTCACTTCTGCGGATACGGCCGTCTGGCCCGGAGCCATTCACGCGGCGCAAATCTACGCTGCGCTCTTCGGCCAGGCGGCGGGCGACGGGGGTGGCTTTGGCGCCACCGGGGAATTCAGCGGAAACGGCCGTTTCCATTGCAGACGCGGCGGCCGGAGCAGGCAGAGTCTCCGCCGCCGCGTCAGCTTTTGGGGATGCTTCCTCTACCGGTTCCGGGGCCTCGCCCGTACCGGACAACAGAGACGAAATATCCTCGCCGGCTTCGCCGACAATCGCCAACTGTGCGCCCACGGGCACGACGGTCCCTTCCTTTTCAAGTTGTTTCAACAGCGTGCCAGACACCAGCGATTCCAGTTCCAATGTCGCTTTGTCGGATTCAATCTCGGCCACCACCTCACCTTTGGTGATAGGCTGACCAACTTCTTTCAACCAGCTAACCAGCACAGCTTCGCGCATATCGAAGCCAAGTTTGGGCATGACAATAAACTCAGCCATTAGAGAATCTCCTTTACGGCCGCAATGACCCGGTCTGCATTGATTAATGCGGCTTGTTCTAAATCACGCGAATACGGCAGGGGCACTTCAAACTGAGCCACCCGCTTGATTGGCGCATCCATGTAATCAAACGCTTCTTCTTGCAGTCGGGCGGCTACTTCCGCGCCAATGCCATAAGAGCGATACCCTTCTTCTACGATGACAGCCTTGTAGGTTTTTTGGAAGGATTTGACGACGGGACCCATGTCTAACGGCCGTAACGACCGCAAATCCACCACCTCGGCGCTTACACCCTCGCGGGCCAGTTTTTCCGCCGCCTGCAAAGCCACTTGCAAGCCTTGCGCATAACCCACCAGCGTCACGTCCGTGCCTTCCCGCTTCACGTCCGACACGCCCATGGGGACCACGTAATCCCCTTCCGGCACTTCGCCGCGCAGTTGGTAAAGCGTGGCATGTTCAATGTAAAGCACCGGGTCGTCGGAGCGAATGGCCGCTTTCAGCAGCCCTTTGGCGTCATAGGGCGTGGCCGGGGAAACCACCTTCAGGCCGGGAAAATGAGCAAAAATCACGTCCGGCGTGTGGCTGTGGGTCGCGCCCAACTGCCGGCCGCCGCCGCCCGGCGCGCGAAAAACCACCGGCGCTTTCATCTGCCCGCCAAACATATAATGCACTTTGGCCGCATGATTCACCATCGCATCCAGAGCCAGAAAGGCAAAATTGATGGTCATAAATTCGGCCACCGGCCGCAGCCCGTTCATGGCCGCGCCGGTAGCCGCGCCGCCGATAACCATTTCAGAAATAGGCGTGTCCTTCACCCGGCGAGGGCCAAATTCATCGTAAAAGCCGCGGGTGACGGCGTACGTGCCGCCCCACACGCCCACTTCTTCCCCCATGATAAATACCGTCTCGTCGCGCTTCATCTCTTCGCGCAGCGCGTCGCTGATTGCTTGTCGCATGGTAATAAAAGCCATTGTTTGTCTCCAGGAAATTGAAGGTGGTGTTCAGTGTTCAGTGTTCGGTGTTCAGTGGGTGTACGCTAGAACCAGCGTCCACTAAATACTGGTTACTGAACACCCCTAATTGTCTACATAAATGTTGGTAAACAACTCTTCATACGCCGGGAAAGGCGATTCTTCGGCAAAGCGCACGGCGTCTTCCATTTCTTGCTCGACGCCTTTGTCCAGGTTTTCCAATTCTTCGCGGGTGGCAATTTTTTCCGCCAGGACATGACGCTCCAAAATGCCGATGGGGTCGTCTTCACGCCATTTTTCCACTTCGTCTTTGGTGCGGTAGCGCAGCGGATCGCCCATGCTGTGTCCTTCGAAGCGGTAGGTGAGCATTTCCAGGAACTGCGGCCCTTTGCCTTCGCGGATGGCTTGCAGGGCGGCGGCGGTGGCTTCGTAGACGGCCGTTACGTCCATGCCATTTACCTGCTTGCCTTCCATGCCATAGGCCGGCGCTTTATCAATCATGCGGGTGACGGCCGATGCGCGGTCTACGGCCGTTCCCATCCCGTACTGGTTATTTTCGGCCACAAACACCACCGGCAAATCCCACACACCGGCCAGATTCAACGACTCGTGGAAATAACCGATGTTGGTGGATCCATCGCCAAAATAACAGAGGACGGCGTTGTCTGTGCCTTTATATTGCTCAGCCAGAGCCAGACCGGTCGCCAGGGGCACGTGCCCCCCCACAACGGCGTAACCGCCCCAATAACGGCGGGGCACGTCGGCCAGGTGCATGGAACCACCTTTACCTTTGCTGACGCCGGTCGCCTTGCCCAACAATTCGGCCAGTACCGGTCCGGTTTCACTGCCTACGGCCAGGGCGTGGGCGTGGTCGCGGTACGCGGTGATCACGTGGTCGCCTTCCTGGCGGGCGGCAATCGTGCCGACGGCGACGGCTTCCTGCCCAATGTACAGGTGCAAGAAGCCACCAATTTTACCCAGACTATACAACTCAGAGCAGCGTTGCTCAAAGCGACGAATGAGTACCATCTGCCGGTACCATTCTAACAGGGTTGCTTTTTCCATTGACATGTCTCCTGAAGATAATTTCACGCAATACGCAGAGATGCAGGGGCGCGGGGAAAGTCCGCTTTTGCCACTTAATGGCAACACGCTTGCGCGGGAATGGTTGCGAATTCCGTTCTTTAAAGGGCGAATATGAAGTAAAGTGCGTGGATCGTGTTCTGTAACTGGCTAATAGCTTGTAGCCAACAGCCACCAGCTATTAGCTTACGAACACAAGGGGCGTAACGGCCGTATCCAACCCATTACGCCCCTTTTTATCAATTTCATGATAAAGATGATTTTAAACCGCAGCGATTATAACGCAATCTGCCCAAAACGTCAGACTGGCTACAAGTTCTTTAAGGTTCCTGGCAGACTGTCGGAGAACCCAAGATAGGTACACGGATTGAAACAATGTCCTTTACAATTTGTAGCCGCGGTATCCTTACCGCGGCTACAAGAGAAGATTTGCA
>CALFEW010000892.1 GCA_937958365.1 uncultured Chloroflexota bacterium
GCTTAGCGCTTCCCGGTTTCGATTCAAACGACAGGTTTAAGGCAGAATGATTTCCAGCAATTTGGTTGCCGGATCATAGCTGAAGGAGACGTCACCATCAGCTTCCAGGGTGAATGTGTAGTTATCACCATCGGGCGTGCCTTCGACGCCGTAGTTGGTGGTCCAGGAACCATCCAGGGCAACTTTTACTTCGTAATCACCGGCGGTGAGGGTGAATGGGCCACTGGCGTAGAGGAGGCCATCTTCGCTCAGGGTCATGGCGGTTACGGCACATTCGGGCTGCCAGTCGCCGGGGCAACCGGCCTGAGCCTGGTAGGAACCGGGCACGTTGACCATGCCGGTCAGGGGGTTGGCGATCAGGGCACGGATTTTAGCGCCAGCGTCCATCATGGCAGCTTCGGCGTCTTGTTTGCCGTCACGGGCCAGGACAACAGCGTCGTTCCAGTTACCCCAGACAGAACCCATGGCCGGGATGGCGGGCATCATGGTGGCGTTTTCGCCGGCGGCAGCCATGGCGATCAAATCAGCGTCGTCAACTTGTTCCAAAGCGGGCAGGTAGGCCGGCGGCCGTTGCCCAACTTCGTACAGAGCCATTTGGGTGTCTACGCTGGCGATGAATTCGCTGAGGAAGGCTTGCGCCAACAGGACGTTGTCGCTTTGGGCGTTGATGAAGAAGCCTTGTGTACCGGCGAAGGGATAACCACCGTCGGGGAAGTTGGCGATGGCATAAGGAATGCCGGATTCACGCAGACGACCAAGCGCCCAGGGGCCAGCCATGATGAAGGGGGCTTCACCGGTTTCAAACAGGGCGTGGTTGTTGGCCCAATCCCAGTCGGCCGGGAAATCGCCATTGGCGACGCCATCGGCCAGCCATTGAACGCCGGCGATCATGCCTTCGCTGTCTATGCCGAGGTCTTCGGGATTCCAGTTACCGGCTTCATCCTGACCGAAGATGTAGCCACCTAAGGAGGTGAAGAGCGGGTAGGCATCGTAGGTGGTGCCAGTAACGGCCATAACGTAGGTGGTTTCGCCTGCTTCAACCAGTTCGCGGCCAACAGTCATAACCTCTTCCCAGGTGGTGGGAGCGGTTTCAACCATGTCGGTGTTGTAGAAGAAGGCCATGTTTTCGGTGGCGTAGGGCATGCAGTACAGCACGCCGTCGAAGGTGCAGGCTTCCAACGCTTTGGGGGCGAAGTCGGCATCTTTACCGGCCAGGTCTACGGGGGCCAGGAGGCCATTGGAAACCAGCGTGCCAGCTTGATCATGGGCAATGACGATGATGTCGGGGCCTTCGCCCAGAGGAGCGGCAACCTGGAAGTCGTCACGAATGGCTGATTTCAGCTCAACGACCAGCTCCAGATTGTAAGCAGCCAGTACTTCATCGGCCAGGTCTTGCAGGATGGGGGCGCGGGTGTCATCAGCCCAGATACGGAGCGTGCCAGCCGGTTCGACAACAGCGGGTTCGGCCGTCGGTTCTGGTTCCGCGGTCGGTTCATCAGTGGGTTCTTCAACTACTTCTTCGGCCGGCGCTTCAGTGGCGACCGGTTCTTCCACGGCAACTTCTTCAGCCGGGGCTTCAGTGGCGGCCGGTTCTTCGGCCGTTTCAGTGGCGCCGCCGCCACAGGCCACCAGGGCCAGAGCCGCGAATAACATCAAAACAACAAGCATGTACCATTTTTTGTTCATTAAAAATTCTCCTCCATTGAGATTGTTTTACCTATTGGTTGATTATTTTGGGATGTAGTTACGTTGTGTTTCACCTTTTCTTTTGTTGGCATCACCTCCCTTGAAGTTGGATATGCTTTCAGGTGTATTGGTAAGAATGGATGAAGCAAGTTGGCGATTAGATAAACTCTTGTCCTTCTACGCTTAGCAGTTCGTTTTGCAAGTTGTTTTTAAGAGTGTATAGATAACAATAAACGTCTTCTTGATCGAGGTCTGTGCAGCATTGGAGACGTTGTTGATTATAAGATAAATGTGCGGAAAGTGCTTGTTGGCGAATGGTTTTCCCTTTTTCTGTCAGATAGAGGCGTAGGGCACGGCCGTCTGACTCATGGGGCAACCGCGAGACAAGACCATCTGCTTCCAGGCCTTGTGTCAGGCGGGTGATGTTGCTTTTGTCACAGATCATGAGTTCGCTGAGCTGGCGAGAGGAAATTCCGGGTTCATTGCCCAGATGCCATAGGATGTAGAAACGTGGCACGCTCAAGTTATAGCTGCCAAATAGTCGCCGATCTCCGTCATCAAGAAGAAAGAAGATGTCTTTGAGAAGATCGTATATTTGGTTTGCGTTGACCATACCTTGAACCAATGAATTTATTTAGAAGTAAAGTAGTTGATACATCAACTGTTGATGAAGCAACTTTATCATACTCGTTTAATAGTGTCAATAAGGATCGTCTTTGTT
>CALFEW010000893.1 GCA_937958365.1 uncultured Chloroflexota bacterium
CCGACGTGCAAGAAGAGGCGCGTCTGGCCGGGGCGCTGCTGCAACTGGCCGCCAGCCAATCACCGGAGCCTGCTTTTTTTACCAACCTGGAGGCGCGGTTAATCGCCGGCTCCTCCAGAACCCAAACCAACACACCTGCTACCAGACCGCCTTCGGCCTGGCAGCAGGTTATCTCAACCTTAAAGGAAGGATTAACCATGAAACGTATGACTGTTGCCTTTGGGGCCATTGCCCTCTTGCTCATCGTCGGCTATTTTGCCTGGTCTGCCTGGCAAAACAGCGCCGCGCCCATCGTGGATACGATTGCTGAGGTGGAGGCCCCCATCGTGGTTACAATCGAAAACGAGTCATCTGCCAATGACCTTTTATATCGTCCCGCTACCGTCATCGCCATCGCACCGACGGCAACGGCCGTGCCCCAACCCATCGTAGACCCTGCCGCGGCCACCCCCCTGCCCGGACTCGGCAGTGCCAGCGGCATCAGCATGGGCATGGGCGGCGGTGGCGACGCCGCCGGACAGGCCATCGAAGGTATGCCCGTAGACCTGCCCATCGCTCCCTGGAACCCGCTCAGCGGCACAACCTTCATCATGAACGCCGCGCTGCCCACCGACCCCACGGCGCTCCCGGTTTACAGCCAACCCGCCCAAAACCTGCTCACCCTGGAAGATGTGCAGCGTTACGCCGACCTCTTTGGCCTGACCGGCCCCATCTTCACCGACGTGACGCCGCCCGACATGCCGGCCGATTACGTCTTGCCGCCCGTCTACTTTGTGTTTGATGGCTTGCGCTCGCTGGCCGTGCGCACCGATGGCCTGTATTACTACGATCAGGGCGCAGCGCCTGACTTCTTTGCCGAATCAGGCAGCTACGAACAATCCGCGCCCATCGCTGAAGCCTTCTTGCAGGAACGGGGCTTGTTGGACTTTCCGTATGAAATGCGGCCCACGCCCGGCGGCAGTGACGTAGAGTTCCGGCGGTTGATAGACGGCCGTCCCGTCGTTCTGGCCGAATTTTTTGTCACCGTCACCAACGAAGGCAAGGTTTTGTCTGTCTCATACCAGCCCCTGAACCAGCTCGGCAACATCGGCGTCTACCCACTGCGTACAGCCGAAGACGCCTGGCAGCAGGTGCTAACCAACGGCGCAGACTTCCAAAACGTCACCTTCATTTCCTATCCTGGTCCTGATTGGATCGCGCCGGAACAAGAAGTCTTCGTAGACCCCTACGCCGACCTGTACAAAAGCTGGCAGCGCGAATACAACGATGGCGACGCCATCACCATCTACCCTTACCCGACGGTTCACGTCTCGGTGGATGGGCAGGCCCCGCCGCGCATCCAGGCCGACCAATACCTGCTCCTGGGCAGCGACGAAGACCTGCGGGCCATTGCCGCATACGCTTACCAACAAATCCGCGTCACCGGCGTCATACGTGAAGCCGACGGGCAGAAAAGCATTGAGCTGACAGATTGGGAACCGGTAAACCCGGAAACGTTCCAATACCTGCCCGGCTTACCCGGAACCATCCGGCTGGCAAACGGCCAGGTGCAGTTTAACTCTGACGGCGGCGAAACTTTTGTACTGGATCAGTCGCCCACCGACATCGCCGATGGCGAACGGGTTTACCTGTACGGCTGGCGCACCGTCAGCACCGATGGGCAGCAAAGCTTTAGCTGGCAGAGCATGGATCGCATCATCGAAATCCCGCCGACGACGGAAGAACCCATCGCCGAACCTCTGCCGTTTGAACCGTACCGCATCCGTGAAGCGGCGATCAACGCAATTGACCTGGTTTACATCTTTACGCCTGTCTTCGATGAGACCAATCAAACCAGCCAGTTCATCATCCAACCGGCGTGGCGATTCAGCGGCCTGACCGACGCTCAGGAAATCGTCGAAATCTTCGTCCAGGGCGTTCAGGCGGAATTTGTGCAGCCATAAAGACAGGCAGCGCTAACTTCCCGGAGGCTCGGAAGCCTCCGGGAAGTTTATAGACCCATCATAAATTGGAAAATACGGTCAGCCTGCCCATCCAACCGTTCGTGGGCAAATTCCGGGTAGAGGTCCAGCGACTTCGGCGCGGTGATTTTGTTGTAAGCGGCAAACTGCGTGGAAGGCGGGCAAATGGTGTCGCGCAGACCCACAGCCATCAGCACTTCCGCGCGGATGCGCGGGGCCAGATGCTGCACGTCCACGTATCCCAACTGTGTAAAGATAGCCTCTTCCCGCTCGTGGCGCGGATCGAAGCGGCGAAAATAATCTTTTAGCTCCTGGTAGGCGTCCACGTCCAGGTCCATCTGCCAGACTCGCTGGTAATCGCATAAGAATGGGTAAATGGGTGCGGCGCGTTTGATGCGTGGCTCCAAAGCGGCGCAGGCCAGCGTCAGGCCGCCGCCCTGGCTGCCACCCAGCGCGCCCACGCGATTTTCGTCCACGTCTGGCATGTCCATGACGATGGCCGCCAGTTGGGCCGTGTCCAGGAATATCTGGCGAAAGCTGAGCATTTCCGGGGCGTCGTCCAGGCCGCGCACGATGTGGCCGTGTAAGGTCCAGCCGGTCGTGCCGCCGGGGTCTTGCGACAGGCCGCCCTGCCCACGGCAATCCAGCGCCGCCACGGTGAAACCGGCGGCCGCGTAGGGCAGTTTGTCCAGCCATTCGCCGGAATTCATCGAGTAGCCGTGAAACATTAATACGGCCGTACCATCACCCTCTGACCTGTCTTTCGGCCGAACAAACTTGGCGTGCAGGCGCGCTCCGCCGACGCCGGTGAAAAAGAGGTGGAAACAGTCGGCGAATGGGGTCTGGAAATCGGCGGGAATCAGCTCGATTTGCGGGTTGACGGCGCGCATTTCGGCCAGACCGCGATCCCAGAAGGCGTCAAAATCGGCCGGTTTGGGGTTGATTCCCTGGTAGGTGGTCAGTTCAGCCAGTGGCATGTCGAACGATAGGGGCATGGGGTCCTTCCTTGAAAATTTCGGATTTCGGATTGCGGATTGCGGAATGAATGTTGTTCAGCGCTGCGCTTTGGTCCTGATCTGCGGGGTTTATGCGCATGACACCTTCTGTTATCAGGCTTTTAGCCACAGAATAAAATAGTCGCGGATTTGTTCTTCCATGAATATGCGGTCGGCCAGGCTGCGTGGCGAGTGGCGTTCGTTGGGGAAGAGCAGGAGGTCGTAGGGTTTGCGGGCGCGAATGAGGGCGTTGATGAGGCGGGCGGTGTGGCGGAAATGGACGTTTTCGTCAATCAGGCCGTGTACCAGCAGGAGTTTGCCTACGAGTTTGTCTACGTGGGCCATCACGCTGCCCTGGGTGTAGCCTTGTGGGTTGGCCTGCGGCGTGCCCATGTAACGTTCGGTGTAGTGGGTGTCGTAGCCATCGTAATGGGTGACGGGCGCGCCGGCCACGGCCGTTCTAAACACGTCCGCCGCCTGGGCCAGACACATCAGCGCCATGTAACCGCCATAACTCCAACCGTAAATGCCCACGCGGGCCGGGTCGGCGAGACCTTGCGCCACCAACCAGCGCACGCCATCCACCTGATCCTGCACCTCGATGCCGCCCATCTGCCCGTGGATCCAGCCTTCAAACGCCAGACCGCGCCGGGCGCTGCCACGATTGTCCAGCATGAACACCAGGAAGCCTTGTTGGGCCAGATATTGGGCGCGCATGTTGGCCGTGACGCGCCAGTTATCCGCCACCATTTGCACGTGCGGGCCGCCATAGACGTGGACGATGGTGGGGAATGGGCCGCTGCCAGCATACGGCCGATATATCGCGCCGAACAAATCCACCCCATCGCGGCTGGGCAGGGTGACAATTTCCGGCGGTCGTAGATTGAGGCGCGGCAGGCGCGGGTCGGCGTTTGCGTACAGGGTGTGCTGCGTGGTCCCATCGTCCAAAGCGCACAGGCGGACGCATGGCGGCGTGTTTTTGCTTTGGTACAGGTCTATGAACTGTTTGCGCGGCAAATTGATGATGGGGCTGTGGGTTCCGGGTTCGCGGGTGATGCGGCGCGGCGGGCCACCGGTGAAAGGCACGGCGTAAAGATGGGTTTCCAGCGGGCTGTCGGCTGTGCCGGTGAAGTAGACGGTTTGCGCTTTTTCGTCTACGGCCGTTATCCCCACCACCAGCCATTCGCCCTGCGTGAGCGGCCGTTCCAGCCGCCCATCACCATCATACAGATACAGGTGCATGAAGCCGGTGCGCTCGGAAGCCCAGAGGAAACGGCCGTCGGCCAGCGGCTTAAACAAATCGTGGAGGTTGATCCAGACGTCGCTGGTTTCCGTGAGCAGCGTGCGTTTTTCGCCTGTGGCGATGTTGAACTCCACCAGGTCCAGCCGGGTTTGAGCGCGGTTCTCAATTTGGGCCGTCAGACGGCCGTTGGGCAGCCACTTCACCCGCGCCAGATACATATCCGCCTCGTCGCCCAGGTCCAGCCAGATGGGGTCGCCGCCATCCCGATGAACGACGGCCAGGCGCACTTTGGCGTTGGCCTGCCCGGCAAACGGGTAGCGGTGGTCTTCCTGCGCGCCGTCGCCGGTCTGGTCTTTGCCCTGGTGGACGATGCGGTAGACCGGGATGTGGGTTTCGTCTACCTCGGTGAAGGCCAGCCATTGGCTGTCTGGCGACCACCAATAGCCTTCGCCGCGGTGCATCTCTTCCTGGGCGATGTATTCGGCCAGGCCGTGAGTTTTACCCGTGCCGCGCGCGCCGCGTGTAAGCTGGCGCGGTTCGCCATCGGCTACCGGCGTGACGTACAACTCGCAATCCTGAACGAAGGCCACCCAGGCGCCATCGGGTGAAAAGCGAGCGTCTAACAGCGGCGATCCGCCGCCGTCCGCCAGCAAACGCAGGCCGGCTTCGCGGCTGTCTTGCAGGTAGAGGCTGCCTTGCAGGGGGATGAGCAAACGGCCGTCTTGCCCCCAGGCGTATTGGGTGATGCCCAGGCTGTGCTGGCGCAGTCGTTCGCGGCGCAGTTTTTCTTCCAGCGACAGGCTCTCTTCGGTGTCGCCGCCGCCGGGTGGGATGATGAGCGATTGGGTAACGGCCGTTGCCAGATCGTACCCCATCAACTGCTGCGACAAACTGCCCTCCGCGCTAAACAGGTAGGTTACCAGGCGATTGTCTGGACTAAAGGCCAGCGAACCGGGGAAAGACATGCCCGGCAGGGGATACGTGGCGACATCTTCAAGGGTTATGGGTTGCTGTGTCATGGGCGATCCTTTGGTTAGTTGATAGTTGGGAGTTGATGGTTGGGAGTTGTCAGTTGATTTCGGAGAGTTCCAGCCAGCGGGTTTCGGCGATTTCCAGGGCGGCGCGAACGGCCGTTAACTCATCCGACAAAGCTTGCAGGCGGGTGTAGTCGCTGCCGGTGTTGTTGATGGCCGCCTCGATT
>CALFEW010000894.1 GCA_937958365.1 uncultured Chloroflexota bacterium
TTCACGGCA
This sequence comes from uncultured Chloroflexota bacterium, assembly GCA_937958365.1. Taxonomy (GTDB): domain Bacteria; phylum Chloroflexota; class Anaerolineae; order Promineifilales; family Promineifilaceae; genus Leptovillus. Next base: position 10 of record CALFEW010000894.1, read on the forward strand.
AGGCGTTTGCTAAAGCCATCATTACCTTTGCACTTTTAAGAGATGGGTTAAAAAATGGAACGCGGATTTTTGCGGATGCGGCGGATTAACGCTGATAGTGCTGGTTTTTATCCGCGAAAATCGGCCGCATCTGCGTTTATCCGCGTCCTATTTATGAAGTCGTGAGAATGATCTTCCGGATCAACCAAAATGGCAACACGCGAGCTTTTGTTTAGTTAGAGGGAAGCAGTCCAAACGCTTCAAACACCGATCCCACACTGAGCGCGACGCCGCCCAACATCACCAGCAGCAATAGCGGTATAAAAATCAAGGAGACGACGATGAGCAAGGGGAGGATGAGGGTGCGCCAGCCGCGTATCTGGTGGGCGGCCGCGGCGCCCATCCAGGTGGCAATCAGGGCGAGAACGGTGGAAAGGAACATAGCCAGCGGCGAGAGGCTGGGCACAAAGGAGATGAATTCGATGAGATGCACCACCTGGGCAAAGCCCAACCCGCGCAGCGTTTGGGTATAACCGCCTTTGCGCGAGAGCAATCGGCCGGCGACAAACACGACCAAGACGGCAAACAACCAGCCGAGGATGCGGGCCACGATGCTGACTGTTTCCTGGTTGGATTCGGCGCGGAGCAGGCCGGACGTGATGGTGAAGAAGAGACCCAGGAACAGCGCCGGGCCGGTCATGCGCCGGTCGGCGACGATTTCCTGATAGGCGGCGCGGTCTAATGTCAAGGCTCGCACTGCCAGGGGAACCCAGGTGCGCATGTCTATGAATCCGGTCCAGAGATTGGCAGATGACCAATCGTCGTGGCGGTCGGTGTCGGCAACGGCCGTTGCCGACACCACCGCCACAGGCTGCCCGCGACGGCCGTTCAAAATATGGAACACATCCGCCGAATTGCGCGTCGGCGACACAGCCATGTCCGCCGGGTGGAACAGAAAGGCGTCGGTCTGTTCGCCGCCCAGGCCGCCATGGTTGCCAATGAGTTCCTCCAGCGCGGCGACCGTGCCATCGGCGTAGACTGTGCTGATGACCATGAGGTCGCCGGCGTGGGGGAAATCCATCACCCGCCGCACCTGCCAGAGGCGCGTGTCAAGATCAGAACGGCCGTAAGCCGCCGGATCCGCCGGGGCATAAAGCCGCAGCGGGTCTTCGCCCTGAACTTCGCCGGTGTGCAGGTTGCGTTGGCCGGTTTTGCCGAGGGCCACCGGCGTACCCTCATCGTCATAGCCGCAAACAAGGCCGATGCCTTCGTGCTGCACCAGAGCGTCAACCATGCCGGGATAGGCGGCGTTGAGTTCGCTCAATTTGATTTTGCGCGGATACAAATCGAAGTAAACCTGGGCCAGGTTGCCACTGCCGTAAGCCGTCACCTGAGCCGGTTGGTCGTGGCCGGGATCGCCAGCTTCGGCCTCTTGTTTTTTGGCGTTGTTGTCGAGAAATTTCTGACCGCGCCGGGCAATGGCCCGCCCGCCCGCGCCGCCGACGCCTGATTGGTGGATATTTTCCAGTTCGCCGGACGCGGCCGTAAGCGAAATGACGCCGGTATCGCCGCCCATGGATTGGGCGACGCTGGTTCCCTGCGGTAGCTGCTGCTCAATGAATTCCTTGAGCGAAAGGCCGTAACGCTGCTTGAAGGTCAGGCCGAAGGATTGGCCGTGATCGGAGAGGATGATCAGATCATACGGCCGTGGCGCTTTTTCCTGAATGGTCTGGTAGACGCGGGCGATGACACTGTCGTAGGTCGCCAGGACTTTGAAGGCGTCGCCGGTCCAGGGGCCGGAGTGATGGGCCACTTCATCGTAGCCGGGCCAGGTGACGTAGATGCTGGGCGCGCCGCGAATGATGTCCAGAATGGCCAGGTTGGCGGCAATGTCGCGCATGAAAACCGTAGTAGCCGCCCGCACGAAGGGGTAGCCGTGCGCCAGCCGATTCAGGCGCGGCTGCACGTCGTGGCGGCGCTGCTGCCAGCCCTGCCACACTTCAAGCGCCGCATCGGCCAGAAACAGGACGATGGTGCGGGCGAGGAAGTAGGGATTGAGCATCAGCAGATAAACGTCTTCGGCGCGGCGTTTCTTCTCTTCACTGTCGGCGTCGAGCAGACCGGCCAGGGTGAGCAGCGATTTGCTGGCGTCGCCGTTGAGCATATTGTTGATGCTGGAGCCGCTGCGCATGAGGCCGTTGCCATTGGCGTAACGGCCGTTCAACTCCGTCGCATCACTCCCCGACACGTACAGCTTTTGCTGGTCTTTGTCGTACCAGCGAAAGGCCGGGATGTCGCTGTTGTCGCCAAACATGATGCCGGCCTGGCAGGCGGAGGTTTGTGAGGGGATGCCGCAATCTACCCGCGTCAGTTGGTAGCCTTGTTTTTTCATCAGGCGTTGTAGGGTGGGCATACGGCCGTCGGCGATGGCTTGTTTGAGGTGATGGTAGCTCAGGCCGTCAATTTCCAGCATCACCAGGCCGCGCTGACCGGCGTCGGCCTCTGCGTAAGATTGCTTTTTCGCCAACCGTTCGATTAGACCCTGGTAGAAGGAGCCTTCGTCGTTGACTTCCAAAACGCCGGTGAGGATGACGTTGATCGCGGCAAAGATCAGCCCGCCCACAATCGCGCCCAGCCAGCCGGACACATGAAAAACGGGCAGGAGGTTGGAAGTGATGATGAGCGCGGCGGCGTTCACCAGGAAACCGATGATGAAGACGGCGATGAAGCCTAACGGCCGTGCCAGCAGCAGCACCAACGGCCGGATCAGCAAATTGACGATGCTCAACAAAAAGGCAGCGGCAAACGCTTCGATGATAACCGGGGGATCGCCTTCGGCGCTGATAAACGTGATGCCGGGGAAAATAACGGCCGTTAGCAGGAGCGAGACGCCATCCACAAACCAGAGTACCAGGAAACGAAAGATCGTTTTAAGAATGCCGGAAATGGTTCTCATGATGGTGATTCTTCTCCGTGAATCAGACTCTCCTGGATACGACGCGCAATTCTTATAGGGTGATCGGCCGCAAAAAGCCGGTAACGGCCGTTACGCGCCTGACGCTTGATACTCAGACCGGTGTCTCGCAATCAACAATAGTATCACCAAAACGGGACAAAAATACTTCACTATCTTTGCACTTTTAAGAACTGGGTCAAAAAACGGAACGCGGATTTTCACGGATGCGGCGGATTAACGCTGATATAAATGGTTTTTAT
>CALFEW010000895.1 GCA_937958365.1 uncultured Chloroflexota bacterium
CCTGCTGCTGAACGGCGCGTCTACCGCCCTCGCCGGTGACGCCGAAACGTACCAGACTGTAGCTCACACCTTACGCCAGGTGCATTACGAAGCGATAGACGGCCTGCTGGCCCCCGAAGGGGAACGACAAAAAGTGCTGGCCGAAAATGGCAAATTCATCGAGCGCTACACGGCGTTGTGTCAGGCCGTGCTGGCCCTGGGCGAACTGACGCCCCGCGCCCTGGATACCATCGGCGGCATGGGCGAGCAGATGAGCGTGCGCATCCTGGCCGCCTACCTGCGCCAGATCGGCCACCCGGCGGAGGCTGTTGACGCTACCGAACTGGTCGTCACCGACGATAATTTTCAGTCGGCCACGCCCTTGCCGGATTTGACTGATAAGAAGACGCAGGAACGGTTACGGCCGTTACTCGCCCAGGGCATCATCCCCATCGTCACCGGCTTCATCGCCGCCACCCAAACCGGCGTCACCACCACCCTCGGCCGCGGCGGCTCCGACTTCAGCGCTGCTCTCCTCGGCCAATCCCTCCAGGCCGACGAAGTATGGATTTGGACCGACGTGGACGGCGTGATGACGGCCGATCCGCGCCTGGTTCCGTCCGCCCGCTCCATTCCCACCCTCAGCTACCGCGAAGTGTCCGAACTGGCCTTCTTTGGGGCCAAAGTGCTGCATCCCAAAACCATGCGCCCCTGCGTGGAAAACAACATTCCGCTGCGCATCAAAAACACCTTCAACCCCACCCACCCCGGAACCGTCATCGTGCCCGACAACGGCGGCGGCAATGGCGGCGTCAAAGCCGTGACGGCCATAGACAAACTCAGCCTGATCACCGTGGAAGGCAAGGGGATGCTGGGCGTGCCGGGCATTGCCGCCCGCACCTTTGGCGCGGTGGCGAAAGCCCAGGTGAGCGTGCTGCTCATCAGCCAGGCTTCTTCGGAACAGTCCATCTGCTTCGCTACGCCCGACGACCTGGCCGACAAAGTGATCGGCAGCCTGAACGCCGAATTTGCGGAAGAAATTCACCGCCAGGATGTTGACCGCATCTGGGGCCAACACGCTGTCTCCATTGTCACGGTGGTGGGGGCCGGGATGCGCGGCACGCCGGGCATTGCCGGGCGCGTTTTCACGGCGTTGGGGCAGCACGCGGTCAACATTATCGCCATTGCCCAGGGGTCGTCGGAGTGCAGCATCAGTCTGGTGGTGGATGGGCAGGATGCGGCCGCGGCCGTGCGCTACATCCACGACCTGATCCTGGCCTGACGGCCTGCGTTTGTGTAATTGGTGAGAATCAGATAAAACACCGCCCGCTGGTGGCGAATCAGCGGGCTTTTTTATGACTGGTACGCGGAGCGCAGGCGGCCTGCGCTCCCATTGTAGGGCAACAACATGAGCAAAACGTTGTGCGAATTGGATAAGCTGCTGAAGAAAGATTTCGACGTTTACACGGCGCTGGTGGACAGGCCCAATTTTGTCTGCCAGAAGTGTGGTCGGGCGGTTAACGACAAGAAGAATGTGTGCGAACCGAAGAAGATTGAGCGGAAGGGATGATATGGACAAAAAAACAGGGCCATGGATGGGCACGGCCGTTACCTTAGGCACGGCCGTTCTCGCCACCATCATCGGTGCGCGGCTGCGGCCAAAACAACGGGCAACGTCACCCGAAACGGCCGTACCTGGCAGCTACGCGCTCATCACCGGGGCCTCCAGCGGCATTGGCGAGGCTTTTGCCCGGCGGCTGGCGCAGCAAGGTTACAACCTGGTTCTGGTGGCCCGCCGTCAGGCAAAATTAGCCGCGCTGGCCGACGAACTCGGCCGGGAATATGGCGTCGCCGCCGAAGTGTTGGCCGCCGATTTGGCCCAGATGGACGACGTGGCCCGCGTGGAGCAGCGCATTCACGCGCTCGACCTGGCTGTCCTGGTGAACAACGCCGGGTTTGGGACCAATCGCGGGTCGCTGCTGGCTTCCGACCTGGACGAGCAGATGAATATGCTGAATTTGCACGTGCAGGCGACCATGCGCCTGTGCCGCGCCGCCCTGCCCGGCATGACGGCGCACGGCCGTGGCGACATCATCAACGTCTCCTCCATCGCCGCCTTTTTCCCTTCGCCGGGCGATACCAATTATGCGGCGTCCAAAGCGTACATGAACGCCTTCTCGCAGGCGCTCCAGGCGGAAGTGGCCGGGCAGGGCATCCGCGTGCAGGCGCTGTGCCCCGGTTTCACCCACACCGAATTCCACGCCACCCCGGCCATGACCGGCTTCCAGAAAAGCCGCGTCCCGGCCAAACTGTGGATGACGCCGGAGCAGGTCGCGGAATATTCGCTGCGCTGCCTGGGACGAAATCAGGTGATTTGCGTGCCTGGTTTTTACAACCAACTGCTGGTATTGGGCGCGCAAAATGGGCTGGCCGGTCTCGTCCTGCGCGTCGCCCGCCGCCTGCGCCATCGCGGAAGATAAGCTGTAAGCTGTCAGCCGTAAGCTTCTAGCTTCTGGCTAACAGCTAAATGCTTATCGCTAACAGCTAAAAAGGACACTTTATGAGCATCATTGAAGCAATTTTTTTGGGTAT
>CALFEW010000896.1 GCA_937958365.1 uncultured Chloroflexota bacterium
TATCCGCCGCATCCGTGAAAATCCGCGTCCCATTTTTTAACCCATTTCTTAAAAGCGCAAAGGTAGAGGCTCTTTTAATGAGCGGTAAAGATGAAGAAGCTGTGCGGCGGCTTTTTGCCAGGTGAACTGGCGCGCCTGACGAAAACCTGCGGCCACCAGATGGGCGCGCCGCGCCGGATCGGCTAACAGCTCCTGCATGGCTGTGGTCCAGGCCGATTGGTCGTGGGGCGAAAGCAGCACGGCCGTTTCCCCGCCACTTTCTCTCCCTCCCCCTACCACCTCCGGCAAAGACGAAGCGTTCGACGTCACCACCGGCACGCCACACTGCATCGCCTCCAATAGCGGCAGGCCAAAACCTTCATACAGGCTTGGGAATAGAAACAGGGTGGCGCCGCTGTACAGGGCCGGTAGATCCTCGTCGGCGACAAAGCCTAAGAAGTGGACACGGCCGTTTAACCCCTGCCGCTCAACTTCGGCCATCATATCGTCGTACAGCCAGCCCTTGCCGCCCGCAATGTACAGGTGATGGGGCCAGGCAGCGGCGACAGGCGCAAAGGCGCGGATGAGCATCTGGTAGTTTTTGCGCGGCTGCACGGTTCCCACCGTCAAGAGATAAGGCGCATCGCCTAAGTGGTAACGGGTGGAAACGGCCGTTAATACCTCAGGCTCCGTCACCGGCTGAAACTGCGCATTGACGCCGCTGTACAACACAGTGATTTTGTCCGCGGGAACCTGCCAGACCGCCATCAGGTCCGCCTTCGTCGCCGCCGAATCGGCCAGAACGTGGCTCGCCCGACGAATAGACCAGGGCACAACCCGGTTCAGGTAGCTCACCAATGCCGCCGGGTAAACCTGGGGGTAATGGACAAACGAAAGGTCGTGGACGGTAAGCAGCGTGGGGATACCACCGCCAACCGGCGGCAGCACAAAGTCGGGCGAATGGAACAGATCGAGCGGCCCCGTAACCCACTGAACTGGCGCGGGAAAGCGCAAACGATACCACAGGCGGTACAGCCAGCGCTCGTCTACAGGGGCAGCGTGGAACTGAACGTTGGGGCCAGTCGGTAAGGGATCGGGCACGGCCGTTGGCCCGGTTTGTCTGGCGGCAAAGAGGTGATAGGTGGAACGGCCGTCTAGCGCCGTCAGCGCCCGCACCAATTCCCGCGTATAACGGCCAATCCCCCCGCCTTGCGTCAGCGCCGAAGTGACATCAATGCCGATTCGCATTAGTCCACGTCGCTGTAAGTCCAAAAACGATTCACGAAGAAATTCCAGAACAAAACCACAATCGTGGCAACAACTTTAGCCGGGATGTAACCGGGAATCACCAGGTTGGCGAGCAACGCATCAAAAACCGGCTCCAGCAATACCAAAATCAGGTTATTGATGGCCAGGCCAATAATACTGACCACCGCAAACTGGCCCATTTGCGACATGATGCTCTTAGAGCGCGAATCCGGGTAAGTCCAATACCGGTTCAGCGTAAAATTGCTGATCACCGCCATCGTAAACGAGATCGTATTGGCGACCACCGTCGCCAGACTGGTTGTCTCTTTCAGCAGCGTCAGCGTTCCAAAATCAACGACGAAGCCGATGGTTCCCACCACCAAAAACTTAAAAAAGCGTTCTGCCTCTTTGGGCTTGATGCCAAAATTGCCGACAATACGCGCAAACAATGCGATCATAAATTTGCCATGCCTCTACAAATGATTTCGAGATTGAGGCTCTATGGCCTCACGCAGCACAACCAACAACCCCAACATCACGCCCAGATGGACGTAAATATTGTTCACATACAACTTATCCACCAGATGATGAACCGCCAGCGCCGTCCACGCCGCCAACAGGCCCAGAGCTATGCCACGCTCTGCGCCATCCAGGCGTCGCAGAAGCCGCCAGGTCTGCCAGACAATCACCAGCCACAGCATAGCGTAAGCCAGCAGCCCCACCACCCCCACCTCGGCCAGCAGGTTGATGTAATAATTATGGGCATGGCCCAGAGCGTCGGGCCAGTTGATGAGCGCATAATCGGCGTAGGCTGGCTCGTAATTGCCAAAGCCAACGCCCCACCACAACTGCTCGCGGGCCATATCCAGAGCGGCCTGCCAATGGGCCAGCCGTTCCAGGACGGCATAATTGGCGTCGTTGATGTCGGCGCCGCGCACGTCGCCAAACTGTAAGTCCTGCCCGAAGCTGACCAATCGGTCGGTGACGCCGGCCGGAATCAGACCCAATTGCAGCCCGGCCAAAAAGAGCAGCGCGCCAACCAGCAGCAACGCCGCGCCCCAGCGCCGTTGACGCGGCCAGAAGAACAACAGCACGGCCGTTCCCGCTGCAAATCCCAGCCAGGCCCCCCGGCTCCACGACATTAACACCGCAAGCCCCGTCAAGGCGGTCACCAAACCGGCGACAAGGATGGGTATTCCGTAAACCGTGAACCGTGTTCCCGCAGACGGCCGTCGCCAACGCGCCCAGGCCGTCGCCAGCAAGCCCAACAAAATGCCCGCCGCCAACAACGCCGCCAAATTCATAAACCCGCCATACGGGTTCGGCTGCTCAAACGTGCCCGCCGCCCGGTAAAAGCGGCCCAGCACCAAAAAATGTTCCGGCCCATCGCCGCGCAAACCAAACTGCCAGAGGCCAATCGCCGCCTGCACCACGCCGGAGAGCAGCAGCATACCGGCCAACAACCAGGGGGCAAAACGGCCGTACCTCCCCTCTCTCATCGCCTGCGTCAGGTCCACCACCAGCCACACCAGCAGGCCAATCTGCACCCACATGGCAAGCTCGCGCAAGCCCACCAGCAGCGAAGGCGCGTCCAGCAGCGTGAAAGCCATCAGCAACAAGAAAAGGCCCAATGGGACGTTGAGAAACGTACGGGGAAGAACAATCCGGCGGCGCGACAGGCCACGCGCCAGCCACACGGCCAGCGTCAGCAGCAGCATCGCCTGACCGCTGTCCAATCCCCAGCCAAACAGCACGCTCTCCAGCGCGCCAAACGGCCCCAGCAGCAAGACCAGGCCCAGCCCAAACAAAGGCTGGATGAGGGTGAGCAGGAAAACGGCCGTTCCCGCCACCAACGCCGCGCCCCACACCAGCGGCAGCCGGGCCAACAGCAGCCCAACGGCCGTCGCCGCCACAGCGTGCCACAGCGGCAGCCTCAACGTAGTCGTTCGTTTCCAGGTGGATAAGGCGTTCATTGGGAAAAGGGGCGGGGAGAAAAACGGCCGTTGGACTTGCGGGCCAACGGCCGTTTGCCGTCACATCATCTTAGACACGGGGGCGAAAATACGCCACGGTCTCTTGCAGACCTTCACGTAAATCTACTTTTGGCTCCCAACCCAGCACCCGCCGGGCTTTGCTGATGTCCGGTTGGCGCAGTTTCGGGTCGTCTGTAAAGCGGTCGTCTTTGGGATTCACAAACAGGATGTCGGACTTGCTGCCGGAGACCTCGATCACCGATTTGGCAAAATCTAATATAGACATTTCGGTGGGATTGCCGATGTTCACCGGCAGCGATTCGGCCGAGAAGAGCAGGCGGTAAATGCCTTCTACCAGGTCGGTGTAATATTGGAAGGAGCGCGTCTGGCTGCCATCGCCATACACCGTCAACGGCTTGTTGCTGAGCGCCTGATAGATGAAATTGGGCACAACACGGCCGTCATTCAAACGCATACGCGGCCCATACGTGTTAAAAATACGCACGATGCGCGTCTCCAGGCCATGATACCGCTGATACGCCAGCACCATCGCTTCCGCAAAACGCTTCGCCTCGTCATACACGCCGCGCGGACCAATGGGATTCACGTTGCCCCAATATGTCTCCGGCTGCGGATTAACCAGCGGATCGCCATAAACTTCCGATGTCGAGGCCAGCAAATAACGGGCATCCTTCACCTTCGCCAGACCCAACGTATTGTGAGTTCCCAAAGACCCCACTTTCAACGTCGGAATCGGGTAAGCCAGGTAATCGTTCGGGCTGGCCGGCGAGGCAAAATGCAGCACGGCATCCAGAGCGCCGGGCACATAAATGTGATTGCTCACGTCATGTTTGATGAATGAAAAGCGATCATTGCCAAATAAGTGGGCAATGTTGTCCATGTTGCCGGTGATCAGGTTGTCCATCCCGACAACCGTATGCCCTTCTTGGATAAACCGATCACATAAATGTGAGCCTAAAAAACCGGCCGCACCTGTAATTAATACACGCATAAGACCTCCTTTGGTTAGACGATGAACGTCAAGCAAGCTATTTTAGCGCAGCGCCATCCTGGTGACGAATAGCGGCTGCAAATCGTACGGAAATCGGCAAACTCGCCATATGTTGCGCCTCGTTGTATACTTTGCCGCAAGTCCACTTAATGGAGTCATCCATGCAACTGACCGACAAGGCACACCAATCAAGTAGTAAACCGCCTACACCTGACAACCCATCTGACGAAAGTCACCATGAAAGCCGCAAAGCCGACCACATCCGCATTAATTTAGAAGAAAACGTCGCTTTCAATCAATTAACCACCGGCCTGGAACACTATTTTTTCCTTCATCAGGCCCTGCCGGAACTCAACCTCGACGAAGTTAGCACCACCACACAACTCTTTGGCAAACGCCTATCTACGCCACTGCTCATCTCCTCTATGACAGGCGGCACGGCCGAAGCGCGCCAGATCAACCGCACGCTGGCCGCCGCCGCCCAGGAAGCTGGCATTGCCATGGGCCTCGGTTCGCAGCGCGCCGGTATCGAAGATCCGTCCCTGGCCGACACGTATCGGGTGCGCGACGTGGCCCCGGACATTCTGCTGTTCGCCAATCTGGGCGCGGTACAGTTGAATTATGGGTATGGTCTGGACCAATGCCGCCGGGCCATAGACATGATTGAAGCCGACGCCCTGATTTTGCACTTCAATGCCCTGCAAGAAGCTGTGCAGCCGGAGGGCGACGGTAACTTTGCCGGCCTGCTGGCAAAAGTGGAAGCGATCTGTCGCGCCTTGCCCGTGCCCGTCATCGCCAAAGAGGTGGGCTGGGGGTTTGCGGAGGAGACGGCGCGCCAACTGGCGTCGGCCGGTGTGGCGGCCATTGACGTGGCCGGCGCTGGCGGCACGTCCTGGAGCCAGGTGGAAATGTATCGCGCCCCGACGGCGCGCCATGCACGGGTGGCCGGGGCGTTTATTGACTGGGGGATTCCAACGGCCGTTTCCATCCAATATTGTCGCACCGCCGCCCCCAACCTGCCCATCTTCGCCAGTGGTGGCATTCGTAACGGCATAGACGTCGCCAAGTGCATCGCCCTGGGAGCCAATCTGGTCGGCTTCGCCGGTGAATTCTTACGCGCCGCCAACAAGGGCGGTGTGGATGGCGTCGTTGAACTGGCGGCCACCATCACCGACGAACTACAGGTAGCCATGTTTTGCAGCGGCGCAGCCGATATCACCGCGCTGGGCAAAACGCCACTGCTGCGCCAGTTCTAAACTAACGGTCTGGCGCAAGAATTACAATCACAAATTACCCAAAATCTACAAACAAAACGGGAAATGTCTGATGTCATCTGAACTCAAAGCCCTTTCACAAATCACGTTAGCCGCTCTCGATGAGGAAATGAAATCCGTCCTG
>CALFEW010000897.1 GCA_937958365.1 uncultured Chloroflexota bacterium
ACCTTGTCCACCGGCAAATGCGACAATCAGACCGGCAAATACAACCGATACCATAGACATTAACTTAATCAAGATGTTCAGCGATGGGCCAGAAGTGTCCTTAAAAGGATCACCCACGGTATCACCAACAACGGCCGCTTTGTGCGCCTGAGACCCCTTACCACCATGATGACCTTCTTCAATGTACTTCTTGGCGTTGTCCCAGGCCCCACCGGCATTCGCCATCATAATCGCCAGGGCAAAGCCGGCTGCCAGGCCCCCGGAGAGCAGACCCAAAACGCCGGCCACGCCAAATAATATGCCAATGACCACCGGCACAACAATGGCGATGACCGAGGGCAGCACCATTTCTCTTTGCGCTGAAGCGGTGCTAATGTCCACACAGCGGGCATAATCCGGTCTGGATGTTCCGGCCAAAATACCGGGATCCGAGCGGAATTGGCGGCGGACTTCCTCCACCATGCCACCGGCTGCCCGGCCCACGGCGCGCATCGTCAAAGCCGAGAAATAGAAGGCTGTCGTTGCGCCGGCAAAAAGGCCAATAAGGACGGAGGGGTTGAGCAAAGTCACGTTGTAATAAACCATGAAGTCTTGCATGGTCATTGTGGCTACTTCAACGGTTTTCCCAGCGATTTGTATTGTCTCAATGCCGCGAAGTTCGGTTAACACCAGGCGGATTTCTTCCAGATAGGCCGCCAGGAGCGCCAGAGACGTTAAAGCGGCCGAACCAATGGCAAACCCTTTACCGATGGCCGCTGTGGTGTTGCCTACAGCGTCCAACTGGTCTGTGCGATCGCGCACTTTGGGGTCCAGGTCAGACATTTCAGCGTTGCCGCCAGCGTTGTCGGCGATGGGGCCGTAAGCGTCTGTAGCCAGCGTGAAGCCGAGCGTGGAAAGCATACCCACGGCCGCAATGCCCACCCCATAAAGCCCCATCAAGATGTTGCTGCCGCCACCCACAATGTAGTAGCTAAAGGCAATCCCGATAATAATGGCGATGACGGGGATTCCATTGGATTCCATACCGACGGCCAAACCCTCAATCAGAGCCGTGGCCGAACTGGTTTCGGCCTGTCTGGCAATACTGCGCGTGGGGCCAAAAGCGTGAGAGGTGTAATACTCCGTCGCCTTGCCAACGACAATACCCACGACGAGACCGGTGATAACGGCCGTCCACACCTGCCACCAATTCGGCAAGCCCAGGCCAAACAAAACCGGCAAACCCAACACCGCAATGCCAATGGAACTGCCATACAATCCCCGGCTCAGCGCGCCAATCAACTGCCCTTGCGTCGCGCCTTCATCGGCGCGAACCAGATAAATCGCCATAATGGACAGAAAAACGCCCACGGCCGCTAAAACAATCGGCGCAGCCAGATAACGAATTTGCAACTCCATGACCGTAAAACCACCCAGCGCCACGCTCCCAGTGGCCACGGCCGCCACGCCCAAAGCCGAAGTCGCCAGAATCGAGCCGGCATAAGACTCGTACAAGTCCGCGCCCATACCGGCGACGTCACCCACGTTATCACCCACGTTGTCGGCGATGGTCGCCGGGTTACGCGGATCGTCTTCGGGAATACCCGCTTCTACTTTACCCACCAGGTCCGCGCCAACGTCGGCCGCTTTGGTGAAGATACCACCGCCAACGCGGGCAAACAGCGCCTGTGTCGAAGCGCCCATGCCAAAACTAAGCATGGTGGCAGTAATAGTCGGCAGGGGATTGGCGGCTACGCTAACAAAACTATTCGGCAGGAGGGCCGGAAAAGCGTAATAGAGAATGAGGAACCAGGCGGTAATATCCAACAAGGCAAACCCAACGACCACCAGACCCATCACAGCCCCGGCGCGCAAGGCAACTTGCAGGGCGCTGTTCAGGCTTTGGCTGGCAGCGTGGGCGGTACGCGCAGAGGCGTTGGTAGCCGTTTTCATCCCGAAAAAGCCGCACAACGCGGAAAATAAACCGCCGGTAATGAAGGCGAAAGGTACCACCGGGTTTTGTAGCTTGAAGAAAGACAAGGCCCCAAACAGTAGAAAAAGTGCAACAAAAACAATACCCACCACCCGATATTGTCGAGTTAGATAAGCCATGGCCCCTTCACGAACTGCCTGGGCAATTTCAATCATGCGGGGAGTGCCTTCACTATAGGCCATGACCTGGCGATAAAAGTAGAAAGCGTAACCCAGGGCAACAATTGCGCCAATGGGGCCTAACCACCACAACCAGGGTATCGCTGCTCGACCGGAAGCCGCTTCCTGTGCCATCAACATTGTTTGATCCATAAAAGTAACTCACGCCTCCTGCAAAGGTTTTGTCGTTATTGCTGTCTTGACGGTTAACCAACATTCAGTTTATCTGGCAAAAACTTGCCAGTAGAATTTCTTTGTCTGGTTTTGTGTTCGTTGCTTCTTTTAGACCACAATTTAGGGGCAAAACTGTTTGCCTATGCAACTTATTTTAGTCCCAGAAACGAGGGTGATGCGGGCGCAGATTGTAACGAATTGCACAATCCATGTCAAACCGACAGGAGCAGCGCATTGACCAACAGATGACAGAACACACTGTCCAATAGGACGGTTTGTCACCCGGCGCTGCATCTCAACACTGCCCAGGGTCGCGCAAGACGTTGCAGTGCGTGTTAATTGTGGCAGGCTTGTCACAAGGCGTTATAATTTATCGTGTGATGTCAACACCATCCCACAGAAGCAAAAGGAGCGGAAATTTCCATGACAGTACACCTATATCTCTCTTTGATACCTGAGGCATTGATCGCCTCGATGTACCCGCCGGAAGAGTTTGGCGTTTACTATACAGTTGGTTACAGCAAGAAACAGCGCGGCCAGGCCATGTTCGTGGAATTGGACCCGGATTTTCGTCACGACTTCTTTCGCATTGAAGAAGGCATTGCGCGATGTGTGCCGCACGAAGACGGCCGTCTCAAAAAATCCGTCTACATTGCCACCTACCGCGTTCTGGAACATATTCCTCTTAACAGCATTAACAAACTCTATCTGGTAACCAGGTACGGTGAAACCCTGACCCTCCAGCGCAGCAACAACTTTCCCAAAGCAGAAGCTGGACCGTACATGTACCAGGAAATCGCCCCCGTCTCCCCCCTTGTGGTCAGCACGTTGGACCCCCTGGCGCTTTATGAGTTCCTTACCCAGGACCCCACAAGCCTGATCCATTTACCGGCCGTTTGTTTTGTGGATTTGCGCCTGGGCGAACTGGCTAAAGACCCCGAAAACGGTTCGGTAGGCGACCTTCCTTATGACTACATTCATCAGCTACGCGAAGGATTGGTTGAATTAAGAACCAAATCCATGCACACCAAGATGATAGATCGTACCCATACCGTTGAATATCCGTACCGCATGATCAACAACGGCATTTACATCGGCAACACAAAAGAGCTGGCTTACTTCCCCCTGCCCACGCGCGACGAACTACGTAAAACCCATCCGCACTGGTGGCGGTCGGCCAATCAATAACGCCCTGCTGAGTCTTCTGGCAGAAGCCCTATCCCTGACTTAAAGCAGACAGGGGACTGGAGAATTTTGACAATCTCCAGTCCCCTGTTTTTATGAAGGCGCACGAAACGGCCGTACAGACGCCTCGCTAATCCGCCAGAGTAGACAGATCCCCTACGTCTTGATTCAGAACCCGCGCTTTCAAAATACGCCGCATAATTTTGCCGGAGCGTGTTTTGGGCAGGTTGTCCACAAAATCAATGGTAGACGGCTTGGCAATGGGTCCCATTTCGTGGGCCACATGGTCTTTGAGCATGTGTTCCAGCTTTTCGCTGCCTTCCCAACCCTGGCGCAAAATGCAGTACGCTTTGATGATGTTGCCACGCAAATCATCTGGCACGCCAATCACCGCCGCTTCGGCCACCGCTGAATGGCTTACCAACGCGCTTTCAATTTCGGCCGTGCCCAGCCGGTAGCCAGACACCTTGATCACGTCATCAATGCGGCCAATGACCCAGATGTAGCCATCTTCATCTTTTCTGGCGCTGTCACCCGGTAAATACCAGCCCTGCTCCTCAAAACGGCTCCAATATTGCTGCACGTACCGATCCGGATCACCAAAAATCGTGCGCAGCATACCCGGCCAGGGGGATTTGATCACCAGGAAACCTTCTTCATTTGCCCCTACCGGCACGCCATCTTCGTCAACCACATCCACGTCCACGCCGGGGAATGCGCGGCTTGCCGAACCCGGTTTTAACGGCTCGCAGGGCAGCGGCGTAATCATAAAACCACCTGTTTCCGTCTGCCACCAGGTATCCATGATGGGGCACTTCTCTTTACCGATGACGCGGTAATACCAACGCCAGGCTTCCGGGTTGATCGGTTCGCCGACGGAACCCAACAGACGCAGCGACGAAAGGTCATGCTTTTCGGGCCAGCTTTCGCCGTAGCGCATCAGGCCGCGTATGGCTGTGGGCGCAGTGTACAGAACGGTAACGCCATATTTGGCAATGAGCGCCCACCAGCGGTCTGGGTAGGGAAAAGTAGGCGCGCCTTCATACATCAGGCTGGTCGCGCCCAAAATCAACGGCGCATAAACGATGTAGCTATGGCCGGTAATCCAACCGGGATCGGCCGCGCACCACCACACGTCTTCCGGTTTGAGGTCGAATACCCACTTGAGCGTGGTGGAGGTGTATACCATGTAGCCGCCGTGAGTATGCAAAATAGCTTTAGGTTTGCCAGTCGTGCCGGACGTGTACAGAATGAATAAGGGATCTTCCGCGTCCATCACTTCGGTAACGGCCGTAGGATCAGCAATAGGCAGGGCCATGAGATCGTGATACCAATAATCGCGCCCATGCACCATTTCCACTTCTACGCCTGTGCGTTTGACACAGATCACCGATTGGATAGTGCCGGAACGGTCTACCGCTTCGTTGGCGATCTTTTTCAGTTCGATGACTTCACCGCGCAGCCAGGCGCCATCGCTGGTGATGAGGAGCTTGGATTGGCTGTCATCTATGCGTTCGTGGAGGGCCTCTGTGGAGAAGCCGCCATAGACGACGGAATGCATGGCGCCGATTTTGGCGCAGGCAAGCATGGCGATCATCAATTCGGGGGTGCGGCCCATGTAAATTGTGACGCGGTCGCCTTTTTGCACACCCATAGAGCGCAAAACGCTGGCGAACTTGCTTACTTCGTGATTGAGCTGCTGGTAGGTATAAACTCGCGTATCACCCGGTTCTCCTTCAAAGATGAGGGCGGCTTTGTTGCGCACGGCCGTACGCATGTGCCGGTCTAACGCATTGTGGACAATATTAACTTTTGCGCCTTTGAACCACTTGTAGAAAGGGGCATTGTGGTCATCCAACGTTTTTTCCCAGGGCTGATACCATTCGTAATTTTCCGCGGCCACCTTCCCCCAGAATTTTGCCAGGTCGGCCATCGCCTCCGCATGGACCTTCTCATAATCGCGGATGTGCGCATGAGCAATTGTCTCTGGCGCGGGGTAATAGACATCGCCAACCATCTTCTTATCGTCTGCCATTGCGTCGTCCTCCTATCAAATTCGACAGTTTGTACCGGGTGCATACCCTCCACAAGTTTTGGAAACAAAACTCTTCGTGCGTCGGGCATTTTTAAGTATATTGACAAATCTCTAAAGTGTAAAACTTTTTTACAGACGTTAAGGCACGGCTACAGCATCGGTTCGTGTTATCATTGCGTCAGATTTAAACGGCAATCTTTTCGTTTAAGCACGGCCGTATAAGGAGTTTAAAAAAAAAAAAAAAACCGAAAATTGTGGTGATTGGCGCGGGCAGCGCCAGTTTTGGTCCTACCA